>NZ_JBSHDU010000024.1:0-103887 GCF_053616475.1 Streptomyces sp. NPDC055815
GTGTTTACGGCACGCCACAACAGGGCCGAGTGACGCTCTGACTCGGTCAGCCAGCCATACCAGGATCGCCTGTCGACGGGTGACCACTCCCAGGACACGATCTTGACGGTCGACACGCTCCACCAGTTCATCCACGAAACACACTCTGGCAGAACCCACTGACAACGCCGCTTCTCGGCGAACCGTTCTCGGAACTCGACAACATTCTGGACCGCTTGATCAACATCTGTTGCCCGAACTCGGCGTCAACCGTTCCTGCGTTACACCAACGAAGCCAGCCGCTCCCTGGGGACCCCACCGACCGTGGCAATCCAAATGGAACGACGCCGCGGATGGCCCTTCCGGTACCCGCGGCGTCGCTGCACCCCAGCCCCACCATCACCTGCTCCCTGCGTCTGTGGGGGATGTGTACTCGGGTCGCTTCGGTCGCTGTGTTGCGTGGGGTGTGGTGAGTGCTGCCGGGGTGCTGACATGTCCTGCGGTCCACTTACCACTGTGAGTTCTTGTCTCTTGCCGGACAGTCGCAGTAGGTCTGATCTGCTGTTCCGTGATTTGAGTTGGACAGTTGAGGTGGGGTGGGGGACGCGTCTGACCAGGGGATCTTTGGGCAGTACCTGTAGCTGGAGGGATCTGACCTGCGGCTCCGTTGAAAGGACGGGATTTTCGAAAGTGTCGCGGGAATCCCATGGGGTCGCCTACCTGTTTGAGCAGGTCAGAGGCGTAGTGAGGGGTGGTCGAGTCTACTGCTCAGGTGGCGGCACTCCTCTTCTCCGGGAGCCGGCCGCCGCCCTAGGGTCTGGCGGACTCTTTTGGGGGCAGGCGCGAGGCCCTGAAGAACGCTGCCCTGAGAATGCGGCGGATGAAGGTCCTCCATGCATCCCACTCGCCCCCGTTCCGGACGAGCCAGGCATCAGTACGCTGAAGTGGGCGAATTCTCCATAAGCTGTTCCTGGACGAGTTCGCTCCTTACCCATCAGCCTCGATATCCGCGACGCTACACCGCGTTACGTGTACTGGCTGGAACGGCAGTATCGTCGCAGGCGCGCCTGGACCGGTACTTCAGTGACTCACGGCCCGTGAAGCGGCGCTGCTGGTCACAGCCCCTCGTCGATGGCTACGACCAGCACGATGGCGCGTGACCCTTCGCGGGAGCAGCTGAAGACACCAGGCTCCGACCCGCTCTCGCGGTGAGCCCGGGTGCCGACAGGCCAGCTTTCCGGTCGGGGTCCCAGCGCTGCATCTCGGCTGCCGGTCAAGGCGGATCAGTCCAGACCGTGCACCGGCCGGGCTGTGTTGTGAACTTCCAACGCGCGATGCATCAGGCCTATCGAGTACTCCCGGCCTTCGTCGCTTCCCTGGGTCAGCATCAGGCCGGACCTGCCAATCAGGGTGGCGCTGCCCAGGCAGGCTGCGTCCAGTGCCAAGGCAAGCATCTCGGGGGAGATGTCGCCGCCGGACAGGACTTGGTCACGGTAACGGGTCATGTGCATGAGGCCGATGGGTGTGCTGTGCGTGACCTGACTCAGGAGCGAGTAGGCCGCAGGCAGCCAGCCCGGCTCGGGGAAGTTCGCCCCCATGAGCAGAAGCATTTTCTCGACAGACGGCAGCCTCTTGCGGCCCTTGGTGATCGTCTGCGGCACCTCGATGACGTGGTCGGGCATCTTCAACAACCGGGTGGCGGCCGCAAGGGCTACTCCGTTGCCTGTGAACGCGGCGATCGTGCTCTTCTTCTTGGCTCGGAACTCGTCGAAGTACTGGGTGGACCGCTGGACGAATGCGTCCTCGTCCTGGGGGTCCTGGGTCAGCCAGGTGAACCGGGCGGCCTCTTCCAGAAGCATCCGGGCGGCGAAGACCGCCGTGACAGCGGCCCCTTCCTCGAAGGTGTCCATCACGGTCGCGAAGGTGGAGCGGGCCCCGTAGTGCGTGAGAGCGTTCGCCAGCTTGGGATTGCCGTGAGCCCACGGGCTGATGATCCAGCTGTGCACGAAATCTTCGTACTGTCGGGTCGCGGCGACGACCCGACCGGCATCGAGGACGTCCGGGAGTATGTCGTGGTGTGCCACCAGGACATCAGGACGAAGACGCCGCGTCCGCGTCTTCACCCTGACTTTCGAAGCGTCCCTCGTCGCAGGCTTGGGATCGCCCAGACCGTGCACCGCGCTCGCCGCGGTGACGACATCCTCGGTCAGCCGCATCAGCGTGCCCAGAAATCCTGCCTGTTCGACCTCCGGCGGCCAGCACTCTGGTACAGCCGCGCACGTACCCAGAAGCGTCACCGTGACGCCCACGGCGGCGACGTGCATAAAGAGAGCCTCGTGATCGGCCCGCAGATCATGCCCAACAGCCCCGCCGGCAGCCACACTGCTCTGCAGCCCCAACAGATTGCCGTGACCGGCGTGCGCGAGCACCATCACCGCTCCGCGCAGTCCGGGCATCGCCAGCATGCCCCGGGCAGCCTGCAGTAGGTCCTCGATTCGGCCTCCGAGCAGCGAAGCCGCGCCCGCCCGTGTGGGCGAGGAGGCGAGGAAGAGGTCCAAGAGCTCTGCCGTATCCGGAAGCGAGGGCGCGGCCAGCGCCGCTAGGGACGAGCCCGTCAGGTCAGTGACGTCGTACAACGGAACGAACCATCGGGCCAGGTTCGGGCAGCTCGCCTCGTGGTCGGCCAGAGTCCCGCAGATCCGGTCACGCTCCTCGAGCATGCTGCCCACCAGACCCGGCCGCCTCTCGGAGGGGGACTCGGCGATCCACTGCCAGAGCAGACCGTCGTCGAACAGGCTGCGGGCTATAGCTCCCACGACAGTGCCGCCGATGCCCGAACCCAGCAACGAATCGGCACAGGCGTACCGCCAGCGGGCGTGGGGAAACGCCGCCTCCGCAAGGAACTGGTCAGCCGGCCCACCGAAGTGGAAGACCGCAGACAACGTGTCCAGATGCAACCGCAACGCTCGCGTCGCTGCTCGCAGGGATGCAACGGATTCAGTGACCTCCCGCCCATCAGGCCACGTGCCCTCGGCCCCAGACCACTCCTCGCTCATCCCCGCCCCCACCTGCCAGACTCGTGTCTCCGCGATTGTCTCGCAGGAGCACATCCCGGAAGGAGCCCCGTGCCCCGTGCCCGTCACGTCGATTCGCTACGCGCTTTCGGCGCCGCCATCACCTCCGACGGCCGACCATCACCGTGCAGGGCCCTCCGCCCTCACCGCAACCCACGTCGCGGGCGAGGGCATCCGCACCGTCGCCGCCCTGCTGACCGCAGCCCTCGCCGGCCGATGGCAACTCGACCATCCAGGGCCTCTACCACCTCCAACGCGGATACAGCGCCCTGCTGCCCAAGCTCGCTGCGCTGGACGCCGAGCTGACACAGCACTAGGAACCACGGGAGCACACCCAAGCGCGACCGCTGACCGCGGTCGCGTTCAGGCGGGCACCGGTATCCGCCAGAAACGGCCCAGCGCCAGACGCAGGGACAGTCCGGGGCGCCGAGTGCGAGACCCGATGCAGCCACACGCAGACCGCCCTGACCACGCCCCCAGGCACCGAGTACCAGTGCAGCGCTCCGCGCCCGTTCCGATGTGGGAAAACCGCTGCCCACGGGTGAGGTAGACAGCTAGTTTCGGGTCCTATGAGCAAGGAACCTGTCCTTCGCGAGGCCGTGCTGTCCTGGCTCGAGCACGCGGGCGGCGTGTCGCCGAAATCGCAGTCCCCCGGGATGTTGATGCTTCAGCCTCACTGGAAGGACGTGGTGGCGGCAACGGCCGCCGCAGCGCCCAGGGACGAGCACCCCGACCTCTACACCCTGGGCAAAGGAGACGGGACTCTGAACCAGTGGACGCTGCTGGTGGAGTCAGGCCTGGCGTACGCGGCAGGCTTGATAGCCGTAGACGCGCCGCTCTCCCCGGCCGAGGTCGCAGACGACTTCGTCGCCTTCTGCACCGGCCCGGCACCGGTCGCCGAGCGATGGCTGCTCCTCAACGGCACCTTTCCCCAAGGAACGCGCATCCCGCTGGGGCAGTACACCCTGCAGACCTTCACCGCAGATGAGCTCCTCAAGACAGTCCCGATGCCTGCCCTGCACAGCATCCAGCCCTGGAGCCACGCTCTCGACCTCATCACCGGCGCACCGTTCCTCCACCTCCCGGAACCCGGCCACAAGGTCACCCGCCCACCGGACCGGTCCGACGCCACCAGCCCGCATCCGGAAGCCCAGCACTGGCAAGCCCTCCTTCCCCTGATGCTGTGGGACGAGGAACTCCTCCAGGTGGACTCCGTCTTCACCGTCGCGCGCGGACGCTACTTCGACCTCAACCACCAAGACGTGCCGACACGTCAGGACCAGCACACAGGAGATGCAGAAACCGAGGTCCGCGCCACCGGCGACTACCGAGTCCAGGCCGCAGATCTGCCCGCCCTGACCGCCTTCTGCACCACGATCTCGGCGAAGATCGACGCCGTCATGGCCGGCAGGACCCATAGCCGGAGCATCCCCAAAGAACGCGCCCAGCGCCTTCAGGACGCCGCCACACGCCTTCTGGACGCCTACCAGCGCACCCGCCACCATGACAGCGTTGGGGAGACGGACTACGGCAAGCTGCTCCTCGACTACGTGATCTGCCTGGAACTCCTGCTCCGCAGCTCAAACGACAGAGGAGGCAGAGGGATCTCCAGCACCCTCCAGAACCGTGCCTCCGTACTATTCCTCAGCCCCGAGGAACAGAACCACGCCCGCGCCCTCACCAGGGAGGCCTACAACGCCCGCTCCTGCTACGCACACGGCAGAGCGATCAAGGAACAGACGGAGAAGGAACAGCAGGAGAAGCTGCAGGCCGTCAGACTCCTGACCCAGAAGGTCATACTCCGCTGGCTCATCCTGACGCCTTCCGGCCCCGAAGACCTCGCACCCCTACTCGACGCCGCCCCGGGCCCCGGCCGTGAAGAACACATCGACCAGCCCCTGCGCATCTTCTTCACCACCACCCCGCCCCGCAGACGCCCGGCCGACATCGCCCCCGCCTAACCCGTGGGAAGGCACAGGGCCATAAGCGAGTGCCTCGCCTACCAGGAACGTGCACCGGGCCGTGCCGTCGCCCGGACCCCACACCGTGGCTGGGAGGCCGGAGCCCCCGCACGTGCCATGTGTCCGTCCCTGCTCAGCACGCAGCAGCCACACAGGGACCGGAGGTCCTACGTGCCGCTCACCCGTGATGCCCTGCGTGGTGGAGAAGCACCGAAGCGCCCGACAGCGGCCGGCGCAGACCACTACGTGCCGCTCGGCAGGACGCGCACCGCCCGTCGCCGCCGCTGCATCCCCGCCCGCGCCGGGGACAGCCCTGACGGCCAAGGCCCCCACCCGGGCCTGCGGTATCCCCCCGCACGACTGCGGGCAAGCGCGGGATACATGGAGAGACAACCGCCATGCCACGCAACCAGTCCCGTCCCGCCCAGCGGGTCCGTCGCGCCCAGGTAGGGAACTGCCCGGCTGGTCAGGTCGCCATTGGCGCGGTCGCTCAGAAGTGCCCTTTTGCCTAAGAACTCCTAACGAAATGATCTTTCAGGTCAGGCGTCGATCTCCCAGTGGAGGGTGCCGGCCTGGGCAAGGGGTTCCAATGCCTCGACGAAGGGCGCCTCGTCCGAGCCAGGCGGGAGGTCCACGGCCAGGTAGGTGCCCTGGAGCCACTCATGTGGCAGGCCGGCGTGGACGGTCTTGCCGTGCAGGAGCTCGTGCACCTGGTCTCGGTCTGCGTGTTCCACGGCGAGTGCGACGCGAAGGGTCCGGTGGCCGGACTTGCGCACCACTCTGGTCACCAGGTGGTTGCTGTCGATGGTCACCACGTCGCGGTAGCAGATTCCGTAGGTGAAGAAGGGCAGACAGGCCACCTCGAACGTGTCCTCGGTGAGCCGGCGGGTCCACAGCTGCTCGCGCCAGCCGTCCTGCCGGTCCGACAGGTCGGCGTGGATCATGTAGTTGGTGGGGCCCCGGCCGATCGGGTCCTCGTGCGTGATGATGGTGATGGGGTGCCTCCCGGAGCTGGATCCCGACTCCGAGATCCTGCAACAGCTGCCTCGGCCTCGATGCAGCGGGGCGCGTTCAGACGTCGCCAGCAGATCAGTGCGCATCCGAGGGCGAGGAAGGCTTCGTGGATGTCGTCGCGGATCTCCCAGCGGATCCGCAGGCGCCGGAACCAGTGCAGATGGGCGAACGCGCGCTCCACGACCCAGCGCTGAGCGCCCAGTCCGGAGCCGTGCTCGGTGCCCCGCCGGGCGACCAGCGGCTTCACGCCGAGGCCCCGGACCAGGCGCCGGTACTTGTCGTGGTCGTACCCGCGGTCAGCGAGAACGACATCGGGGCGCCGCCGTGGACGGCCACGCTTGCCCCGCACGGGCGGCACCGCTTCCAAGAGCGGGATGAGCTGGGTGACGTCGTTGCGGTTCCCGCCGGTCAGCGTGACGGCGAGCGGGATGCCGGTGGCGTCGGTGATCAGGTGGTGTTTGCTGCCCGTCCTGCCCCGGTCGACAGGGCTTCGTCCCGTCTTGGGGCCCTTTTTAACGCCCGGATGTGGGAGCCGTCGACCGCCGCCCGGGAGAAGTCCAGCAGGTTCGCCCTGCGGAGTTCGGCCAGGAGGACCTCGTGGAGCCGGGGCCAGACGCCGGCCTCGGTCCACTCGGCCAGGCGGCGCCAGCACGTCATGCCCGAGCCGAAGCCGAGCTCCTGCGGGAGGTGTTCCCAGGCGATCCCGGTGTGCAGCACGAACAGAATGCCCTGGAACACCAGCCGGTCCGGGTGCCGCTTGCGCCCGGGATAGCGAGTGCGGCGCTCCACCTTCGGTAGCAGCGGTTCGATCACCGCCCACAGCTCGTCCTCGACATGCCACGGCTTTGGCCGAGCCACCCCACACCCCC
This sequence comes from Streptomyces sp. NPDC055815, assembly GCF_053616475.1. Classification (NCBI taxonomy): domain Bacteria; kingdom Bacillati; phylum Actinomycetota; class Actinomycetes; order Kitasatosporales; family Streptomycetaceae; genus Streptomyces; species Streptomyces sp. NPDC055815. The sequence goes on from NZ_JBSHDU010000024.1 coordinate 6,898, forward strand.
GGATCGTCACTCCCGGAGCGATCCAACCACCTCGAAGATCATTTCGTTAGGAGTTCTAAGGCGCAGCAGGGGCGCTCCTGCCGGGCTGGCGCCCTTCTTCTCGGCGTTGCCGAACTCGGTGCCGTGCGGTCACGTCATATGTCTGCGGCGATTGGGCTGGAGGGAGCGTCGTGTCTGGATAGCCTTGGGCCGGGGAACCTGAGGGGGTGTGGGGTGTATCTGGGGCGGGTGCGTGCCAAGGGCTTCAAGTCGCTCTTGGACACCGACGTTGCGCTGCGGCCGGGCGTCACGGTGGTGGTGGGGGAGAACAACGCGGGGAAGTCCAACTTCATCGATGTCCTGCGGCTGCTGACTGATCCGTTGGATGACCGGCGTACGCGCTGGTGGGACGCCGAGGACGTTCATCCGTGGGTTGATTCGGCCGAACTGGTCGCTCTGTACGCGGGTCTCTCGCCCGAGGAAGCCGGGACGCATCTACAGGCGCTGATCTCGCCGGCGGACGACTCAAGCGTGCCTATCGGGCGTAATGCTCGCTACACGGCGCGGTTCACTCGTCCTGCGCCTGGGGCCCGGGCACAGCGGCCCGTGTGGTCGGCCGGACGCTTGCCGGATGATCCCGAGCCCGAAGCACGCCGCACCATCCGCCATGTCTATCTGCCGCCCATGCGTAATGCGCAGCAGGAGCTGGCTTCCAGCGCGGGCAACAGGCTCCGGCTGATTCTCGCGGCAGAGCTCGGCGCCAAGGAAGCGATCAAAGCCTTCGAGGAGGAGCAGGCAGAGCACTTCCGAGGCCTGGAGTCCCATACGAAGATCCAGGCTGCTCGCAAGCGGATCAACGAGCCCTTGGAGCTGCTGACGGCGGGAGCGCACCCCCAGCACATGGGGCTGTCCTTCGCCGAACCCAGCCTTGTCTCCATCGCGCGAGCCCTGCGTACCCGCATGGGCGACGAAGGCCTGGACGCGGAGGACATCGGCCGCTCGGGCCTTGGCTACGCCAACCTGCTGTACATCGCCACTGTGCTTGCCGAGCTTGATGCTGCCCAAGAAGCGGACCTGACACTGTTCCTGGTGGAAGAGCCCGAAGCGCACCTCCATCCTCAGCTCCAGATCCTTCTGCTGGAGCACCTGCGCGCGCAGGCTTTACGGTCGCAGAGCGCCCCGCCACGTACAGACGGAGCCCCTCAGGGACACATTCAGGTCGTGATCACCACCCACTCGCCCGTGCTGGCGGCCGCGACCACAGTGCGGGACCTGGTGGTGCTCAAGCGATGCCGTACGCCGGCGCCGGCCTCGTGGCAGGAGCCAGCTCTCCCCGAGACCGAAGAAGAGATGCCGGGGAAGCGGAAGAAGCCGATGTTCGCGTTCACCACGGCCGCGGTCCCCGTGAACGAGATCCCTTTCGCAGATCATGAGACCGCCAAGCTCGACCGCTATCTGGACATCACCAAATCGGCCATGCTGTTCGGATCCCGAGTGATCCTGGTCGAGGGACTTGCGGAAGCTCTCCTCATTCCGGCCTTCGCCGACATCGTTCTATCCTCCCTTCCCGAGGCCGAGCAGCGCCGGGCGAAAGCCGTCTTCCGCGGCACGTGCATCGTGGCGGTCGACGGCGTGGACTTCACCCCCTACCTGCGTGTGCTCCTGGCGAAAGCCGGCGACGCACGGATCGCCGACCGTGTCGTCGTGATCACCGATCAGGACCCCGGAAAGAAGACCGCTGAGACCACCGACGACTCCCATGCGGCCGCGGATCTTGAAGCTCCCGACCCCGAAGGCGCGGCAGCAGTCCGCTTCAACCGTGCGTCCTGGCTGAGGGAAAACCTCCTGCAATGGCGAGTACCACAGCAGTTGTTCCACATCGCGGAAAGCAAGCCGACCCTTGAGCCGGAGCTCATGAGGCCTGACGGAAACCAGGAACTGCTGGCCGACATCTTCTTCGACCTCAGGCCCAAGTCCCAGCACCACTGGAAGGCCATCACCGAGGCCGCCACGACGGACGAGAGGGCCGACGCCTTCGGCGCTCTGTTCGCCAAGGGCACCGGCATCGGTCTGCCGAAGGGGGATTACGCCTACCGGCTGGCCGAGCGACTCACCCAACACCCAGGCAGGTTCAAGGTTCCCGATCACCTTGCAACCGCTATTCGCTGGATCAGCGGAGTAGACGGAACCGAAGCGTGAACGACATCGACGAACAGCGCGAACACGCACGCAACCAACAGCAGCAGGCCGTCCATGCTGGGGCACCCGTCTTCATCCGGGCGTGCCCGGGAGCCGGGAAGACCCGGACCCTGATCGACCGGCACTGCAACACACCAACCGGTCACCGGCGCAGCGGACGCGCCCTGCTCTCCTTCACCAACGTCGCAGCGGACGAACTACGCAACCGCTGCACAGGAGAAGCCAACCGCGCGGACCTGACCGCGTACCCCCACTACATCGGCACCTTCGACAGCTTCCTGTGGCGATACCTCGTCCGCCCGCACCTGCCGGCCACCCCGGCATGGCAGCACATCCTGTCCTGGGACCACATCCCCTCAGCCCGCGTCCGCCCCCGCGACATCCCTCTCTCCTCCTTCGACTTCAGCTACGACCCCGCCACACGCCAGACCAGCGTGCAGTGGCCCAACGCCGCAACGCACCTGCAGAACTCGACCCTCACAGAGGACGACTACCTGGCCCGGGCGAAAGCGACCCGCGACCGGCTGTGGCAGGTCAACGGCTACATGACGGGACTCGAAGTACGCATCGCCGCACTGGAACATGCAAGCGACCCCTCCTGCACCGAGCTCCTGAAGCACCGGTTCTTCGAGATCGTCGTCGACGAAGCGCAGGACTGCTCCGCCCTCGACCTGCTCATCCTCGCCCGCCTCCACCATGCAGGCATCCCGTTGGTGATCGTCGCCGACACCGACCAGGGCATCTACGAATGGAACGACGCCCGCCCGGAAGAACTGCACACCTTCACCCAGCACATCCCCGAGCATCTTGAGCTGACCGGCAACTGGCGCAGCAGCACTGCCATATGCCGACTGGCCGCCACACTCCGGCCACCAGAGCGCACCACACCAGACGTAGCAGTGGGGGAGTACCACGACAACAACCTCCCGCTGCTCCTGCTGCCCTACGGCAGACACCGCAACGAGATCTCCCACTTCACCGACATATCCACCGTTGGCGAGGCATTCACCGCCTGGGCCGCCACCTGGGACATTGACGCAGACAACTGCCTCGCTCTGGCCTACAAGAACAGCGCCATCCCCAAAGCGCGCACCCAGCCCGCTCCCGAATACCCCAGGGAGCCCAACACCAGGGCGCTGGCCTGGGCAGCCGCCGTTTTCACCGCGGCCGACGTCTCCACCTCGGCGCGCACCCACGCCCTGTCGATAGCCACCACGTTCCTCCGCGACCACTGGTACCCCGACGAGCCGGGAACGCTGAATGAACTCCTCACACGACACAACCTCACAGCAGCCCTGTTCCGTCGGCGCGCCGCATCCTTCCTCGCAGAGCTGCCTCCGGTGGACCACACGCCAGCCCGGGACTGGCGCAAGGCCGCCCGCAAGGTCCTACAGACTCAGACGGCCCCCACCCGTACCGATGGCCAGCAGCCGACAGCCAGCCGCATCCCGCTTGCCATGGGAAACCTGGACGAACCAATCTCTCGTCTCATCGGAATGATCCCCCGCCAGGACAACGCCCCTTCAGACCCCGCCATCCGGTCTTCCACCATCCACCGCGCGAAGGGCAGCCAGGCACAAGCCGTCCTCGTCCACCTCCCCAAGGCGCAGGACATCAACGAACTCATCACAGCCTGGACAGCCCCGCACACCAGCACAGCGACAAACGAACTGCTGCGCACCTACTACGTCGCCTTCACCCGAGCCCAGCGCCTCCTGTCCCTCACCTATCCGTACTCCAAGCATGCAGACATCACGCGGCTTCTACAGAACAACAAGATCGAATACCAGCTGGAGACCACACTGCCGCAGGACCGGCCCTTCCTCTTCTGAAGCCGCCCTGACTTGCTCTGCCAGACGGACAGGCCCCGGGCCGGGGAATACGTGGGGCGCACGCCCCACCCGGATCGACAGGAACAACGACTCCCGAGGCCGCTCGGTCGCACGGCGATGTCCCGGGCTGATCCGCCCGGATCGGCAGGCCTTGGATGAGAGACACTGGGCGGGTGTCTGAGCAGTCTTTTGCCTTTCTGCCTCTGTCCTACGCGGCCAGGCCGCCCAGGGTGGTCCTGGTGGCGCCCCACGATGATGACAACTGGGTGGCTTGGGCCGCGGCGGGTCTGGCACGGCTGTCCAGGGTGTGGGGGTGCAGCGGCAGCGTGGTCATCCCGTCTGTCGCCGTCACGCACCCGGCTGTGGAGCGTTGCTTGACGCGTTTCAATCCTGATCACGTGCTCGCCTACGTGCCGTCGTGGGCTACGGCCGACGGGGTGCGGCCGGGCACCATCGATGGGCTGATAGCTGGTCGAGCAGCCGAGGCTGCTGGCGAGCAGTTCGAGGAGATGCTGCGTAAGGAACCGTGGAACGCGCCCATCGTTCAGGAGGCCGAGGCAGCGGCCGACGAACTGCGAGAGCTGTGTGGTACGAACAGGCGCGACGAGCATGTGCAGAGCAGCCACCTGTTCGACGCCGACGTGCACGACCTCACGCCACTGTCTGCGGTCACGAAGGCAACGGCCGTCGGTGTCCCTCGGCGTCTGGTGACGACGGTGGACGCCCTCGCCTATGCGATGCACGTGGGTATCGGTGAATCCGAAGTGGAAGGCCAGATCACGGCCGTCCAGTGGCAGGAGGCCGCCGCCCGCGGCAATGAGTCGCCTATGCTCTCGCAGCTGCATCCAGGTGTACTTGGGGATTCTTGTCCCGCCCGCTCGCAGGAGGCGGCGCTGTGCGTCTCGGTCTCAAGAGCGTTCCAGCGACGGGAGCCCGTTGTCGTTCTGGGGGACCGCCCGGAGGACTTTGCCCTTGCTGAAGTGCTGCGCCAGATCCGTGGCGTGGTGACGTGGATTCCGTGGGCTGAGTCTGGCCTGTACGACATGTGCTTGTTCTCGCCGCGTAAGCGCGTGCTGGTGACGAGCGCGTCGCTGACCGTTGACGAGACTCGACAGCAGATCGAGGAGAGGTGGCACAAGCGCTCCTTCAGGTCGATTCCACCGGAGGAGGAAGAACGTCCCTTCGAAGCAGTGCACCCTGACGCCATCGACATTGACCACCCGTTGATGGTGGTCCTGAAGGACAGCTGGGACCAACCGCGTTCACTGCCCGTCACCAGGGAACCTGATGGCACCCTTCAGGCATCTCTCTCGTTGGCCGCGGAAGTCCCGAACGGTCTGCATCCCGACAGGCACCGCTGGCAGGTCACCCTCACCGCCCCCAGCCACCCCGTGCCGCCCCTTCCTGTACTGGGTTCGCACGCCGTGATTGCCGCAGGGCAGAACCCGTGGGAGACCTTTGTTCGAGCTGCGGACGGGGGAGTCACCTACTGGTCGCATCGTTTCGACTTTGTCCCCAGCGGGGCTTCCCTGGCAGGTTCCCTCGCCTCCCCACGGCTGGCTTGGCCGGGTATCAAGAGCACGCTGAAGGTCGCCGCATCTGCCCAAGGTGCAGACGTCCGCCCGAGTCCAGCAGGGAAGCGGGCAGCCATCACCGAACGCCTCCTTGGTTCCAGGACAGCGCTGGAAGATCTTGCTGCCAGCCCTGGGTGGGCCCTGCTGCGCATGTTCATGTCTCCAGCCGTCCCCGGGGGCTGCCCGGTGGGCAGCTGGTGGAAGCTCAAGTCGGCAACGGTGCTGTCCTGGGAGGCCATCGCCGGCCTCGATGACCGTGGATGGGAGCCGACGGCGCGGCGAGAGCAGGTGGATCAGTGGACGTCCCAGGGCGTACTGCGCCGCGGGCTGATCCTGGGCTGCGTCCACTGCCCGATCCTCGAGTTCTATCCTCTGTCGGAGATCAGCCAGAGCTATCTGTGCCGGCGCTGCGGGGGGACCAACCGGCTGACATCTGGCCGCTGGAGACCTGCGGCACCAGAGCCTCGATGGTTCTACGACCTGCATCCGGCAGTCATGGAACTCGTGGTGAACGACGGGGACGTCCCCCTTCTGGCCACACGGTTCCTCCACGGCGAGCCCTGGGCGCGTCAGGCACTGGTCTGCGAGGAGTTCGAGCTCCTTGTGGACGGCAATCCCTGTGTCGAGATGGACTTCGCGCTCGCCACCGCCCAGGGACTGTGGCTGGGGGAGGCCAAGAAGAATGACTCGCTCGCAAACACCCACAGAAAGCGGAAGGAGGAGGCTGCCAAGCTTCTTCAGGGGTGCGCCTTGGCCGGCGCGGCCGGCCTGGTCCTGGCCACGGTGCAGGAGCAGTGGGCGCAGACGACTGTGGATGCTGTAAGGGCTGAGGTTCTAGGACGCCGCAAGGCGAACAAGCCCGTGCCCAAGGTCAGCCTCCTGACAGGTCTTGGGACGTCACCGAAACTGATCCCTCTCATCCTGTGACGACGTGCTCGCGACCTTCCTTTCATAGCCGGTAGCTTCACAGTGCGCCGTACCTCACCTCAGTGCCCGCGGCCGATGTGGATGGCGTCGAGTTCGGTGCGGGTGATGTTCTCGGTTCCGGTCAGGATCGCGAGGGTGGCTGCTTGGCAGATCAGTTGGGACAGGGCGAGGAAGTATCCGCCGGTGCGGTTGTGAAGGTACTCGTGGTGCTCGGTCAGGGCGTGTTTGGTCAGGTTGTGCAGGCTGAGGTGTTTCTCGTACCCGGCCAGGACCTGCAGCCATGAGTCCTTGTCCTGGGCGCTGAAGGGGATGGGGTCGAGCCAGGTGATGGGCAGCAGGGAGTGCGCCTGCTCCTCCTGTGGCGCGTCCTGTTGGCCGGTGCCGCGGTGGCCGCGGCGTGTGAGGTGCCTTTGTACGACGACTTGATGCCGGTCGGCGATCGCGCGGGCTTCGTAGACGATGTCGCTGGCACCGGTGCCGCAGAAGATCGTGGTGATTCCGAGCCGGTTGCGCAGATAGTCGAAGTAGTGCAGGACCGGGGCGAGCTGGTGGGGCTGGACGCGCTGGATGTCGTCGACGAGCAGCAGGCGGGTGAGTGCGTTCTCCAGCACGTAGTTGACCGGCGCCGTCAGGTCGGGATAGCTGCGCCAGCGCAGCAGGTCGTTCTCGTTGAGAGGCTCGGTGTTGAGGCCGAGGAAGCAGGCGATCTCCCACACCCAGTTGATCTTGCTGTCGGTGTCGGCCGGCGCGAGGATGTGGACGACCGGGATCTGTGTGCCCAGCTCGCCTTCCGTGCGGTCCTCGATGTCCCGCTGGACCGTGCGGCCGATGGCGCGCAGCAGCAAGGACTTGCCAGTGCCGCTCATTCCGTCGATCACCCGGTCCAGGACCCCCTCACGGCGGTCTCCATTCACCATCACTGCTCGAAACGCCGCCAGCAGAACCTCGTCGTAGCCCTGGTGCGCCACCAGCTTCAGATGTGCGTGGTAAGGCAGGCGAGGGTCGCCGAGGCGTTCCTCCTTAGTCGACAGCGGGGGATGGGCGGCCAGGTCGGGCTGGACGATGTCTTCACGCGCGAAGCTGTTCCACCCCTGCCGGCGGTAGATCCATTCCGGGCGCATCGGCGCCAGCTGCGCCCGGTGCAGAGCCCGTTCCTCCTGCTTTTTCTGCAGCGCCGTGGTGGCCTTCACATCTCTCCTTCAACGCTCTCGGGCATTCCAGGCAGGCCGAGTTCGGCACCGGGGAACGGATCTTCGTCAGCGTCAGCGTCAGCGTCAACGTCGTCGTCGGTCGGGGTGTCGCCGAACAGGGCGGCCAGCCCCTCCCTGTCGGAAGCCGGGGGGAGGCCGCGGGCCGGTGCGGCGGTCAGACGCGCCGGGATCGGCAGGGATTCGTAGGGAGTGATCGCGTCCAGGTCGATCTCACCGATGCCGGCGTACGGGTCGACTGCAGGCTCGTGGACGTTCAGCTCGGGGCCCTGGAAGGGGATCCACGGCCCGGTGCGGGTGTGGCGCGGGGGAGCGGTGCGGGTACGACGGCGCCGCTCCTTCACGGCGAGGGCGATCGCGGCCTGGTGCTCTTTGCGGCCGCCGTCGGCCAGGACCACGGCGGTGGCCTCCTCCCAGTGATCCACGGTCCAGTGGATGTCGGTGAGCAGCCGCCGGTGGATGAAGTCCGCCTTGATCCACCGTCCCGGGCCACGGTGGTCGTACAGCCAGGCGATGTCGGGGCGGTAGGGGTTGAAGCGTGCTTCCCACCGGCCGCCCTTGCCCGGGCCGGCCAGCCCGGAGGACAGGCCTGCCAGCAGCCTCAGCTCACCCGCCTCGTTCTGGTAGGTGCGGTTTTCGATGTCGAAGCCCTTGTCGTTGACCGTCACCCAGGCCGGCAGCAGCAGCTGACGGTTGTCCGCCGGTGACAGGGGCCTGGGCCGGTAGCCGGCGCCGGGCACCAGCGCCGCGTACATCTCGTTCGGGGACAGCGTCACGCCCGGCAGCTCCGGGTGCTGCAGCCCTTCGTGGGGCAGCTGCTGATGGTCCAGGGCCACCCACTCGTGCGCCATGTGCTGGACCTCGTTGATGGTCCACAGCGGCTGGCGCTCGATACCCCGCCCGCGTACCGCGTGACTGCGGCCGGTCCAGCCGGCGACGTACTGGCTGAAGGAGTCGGCGAACGAGGAGAAGACCCGCTCGACGATCGGCTTGTCGTCGGGCTGCTCCTTGCGTGCATAGAGGAGGGTGATGCCGAGGAAGTTGCAGACGTCCTCGAAGTGCTGGCTCAGATACTGACTGCCCTGGTCGACGATGATCGTCCTGGGGTGGATCACCGGGCGGGCCGCGGCGGCCTCGGTGAAGCGGGGGTCCGCTTCACGCAGCTTGATGAACGGCAGCGCCGAGACACTGGCCGCGGTCAGCGGGTCCCAGCCGGGCAGCGTCGGCATGGGCGCGTAGGCCTGGGCGAGCAGGAGGACCAGGTCGAACGTGCGTGTCGCCCGGCCGCCGACCCGCTGCCCGGGTCTTCCCTCGCCCGTGACGACAGGCACGATCATCAGCGCGACGATGCTGCGGGTCGCGACGTCGATCAGGATCGTCATCTCCGCCGACACCACCTCCCCGTCATCGCCCAGGACCTTGATCCGCAGGGGAGTGGTGTCGATCTGCATGATCTGCCCGGGCCGCACCGCGTACGAGGGGGTGTAGGGCTTCTTGGGCTTGCTCGCCTGGGAGGCCCGCTGCCGGGTCGTGCCGAGCAGGATGGCCGACAGGCCGAGCTCGTGCATCCGCTTGTAGAACGTCGAGCGTGGCAGCCGCAGCCGCTTCGCCTCCTGCGGATCCTCGAGCTCTTTCGCGTACCGGGCCTCGACGCGTTCCTCGACCAGATCGAATGCCCGCCCGATCCTCCCGCCCGACTGGCGCGCCAGGATCGCGGTCACCTCCTGCATGATCTCCAGCAGCCGCAGGTCGGTCCTCCCTCCCGGCGAGGGCGCCCGCCCCTTGCGCCCGTCGATGATGAGGACCAGCGGGTTCTCATCCGCCCGCTTCCACCGGCGCCGCTTGTCGTCCAGCGTGCGCCAGCTGATGCTGATGTCCAACTCGTCGAGCTCGGCCGCCTTACGTTTCAGCCGCTGCTCCATCGTGGTGGACGCCGGGTCGTAACCCGCCCGCGGAACACGCCGGCCGGGCCGGATCCCGGTCTCGACCTCCTTCATGTGCCGGTGCCACATCAGCGCCTGCTTGCGGTCCTCCTTGCCGACGACCAACAACTGTCCGAGGGGAGGCAGCCTGGTCCGTTCGACGGCATTTCCCGCCTCGTCCAGGACGGCGAAGTCCGCCGACCCCACCATTTCCGCGTACGAGGCTTCCACCAGCGCAGCAGGCTCCCGCAGGGGCTGGAGCGTGACGTGGGGGCCGGCGAAGGCGATCACACGGAACTCCCGCCCCCGCCAGCGCACCCGGTCTTCCAGGCTGACCCGGTCGCTCTCGAACCAACCCCACAGCTTCCGCTGAGTCACGCCGCCCCCTCCGCCGCCCACACCACCGGGCCCCGAGGCAGTGGCTGGTCCCAGTCGAACAGCAGCCGTCGCTGCCACATCAGCCCATACACAAGATCAACAGCGACCAGTACCGGCACTCCGCACGCACCGGCACCCTCGAACAGAGGCCGCCCGCGCCGAAAAGCATTGAGAATGGCCTGCTCCTGTTCAGGGTCCACCCGGTCCGCAAATCGGTAGTCAGCCAGCCACATCAGGTTCTCCAACCGGGTACCCCGCGGGACGGACCGAATCCGAACCTGCCAGCCCGCGGACTGTACGACCTCGTCGAGCGCCGCCAGGCGCTCATGCCACTGCGGCCCGATGCCGCGCGCCGGCCGCACGATCACGGCACACCGAGAACCGTCCCGCATCCTTGCGACGAAGTCCGGCCGCCACCGGTGCCGGGTGCGCCCTGACTTCCAGTGGAGCTCCACTGGTTCCCCGCTGAAGCGGACAACCTCGGGGTCGAAGTCCATCTCCACCGCCACCCGCAGCCGGCGCAGCGACCCGCACACCACCTTCGACCGTGCCGACGACGGCCATGCCGTGATTTTTCCCTGCCGCCCGTGATACGCCACTGGATCCGTCGGCGGCTGTCTCTCCTCGAGTGCCACACCTGCCAGGGCAACCGCAGTTGAGACGGTCAACTCACCCCACTCATCAAGGTGCCAGGCCCGCACGTCCCGCATATCCCTCCCCATCCCGGCCCTCGCCCGCTTCGCAGAGCCACCCGGCGCGCTGCCTTTCGAGCCCTGTCCCAGTGGGGTGACCGCGCACGCTGGCTCAGCACGTCACAGCCCGCCTCCGTGGGGCCGGTTTCCCGGGGAGGCGGGGCGCACCTTGGGCCGGCGGCCGAGTACCAGGTCACGACAAGCACGAGCGCTGTTCCAACGGCCCACTCGTCGAGGCGAGTCGGCGGTGGCCCGGGGTAAGCGGCAACCGTCCCCGCCTGGACCGGGCGGCCGGCTCTGCTTCCGGGTCCGCTGGTAGCCGGTGGCGGTGCAGCCAGTCCAGCAGCGGCCCTTTGCCTGCCTGGACGTCCAGCTCCCACGACACCATCAGTGCCTCGGCCTTGCCGAGCCACCGGCCGCGGGCTTCGGTGTCGCGGAGGTCCGACTGCTCGAACTCGACCATCAGCTGCGCAAGGCGTGCCGCTTCCGGGTAGATCACCAGTGGCATCACCCGGGTGCTGCGGTCCTCCAGTTCGCACGCCCACGCCCGGTGGACCCAGCGCAGCACCGTGGGCATCGCCCGCCACCATTCCGCCGCCACCTGGAAGGCGTCGGCGAACAGCTCCTCACCCGACCCGCCGAACTGCCTCTGCAGCCGGCCACGCTCCAGATGCGCCTCGACGACCTCGGGGAGCTCCGTCAGGGACAGCCCGTCCAGCGGCTCCGTCCGCGAGTCGTCACACCACCGTCCGTGCCGGGTGCACACCCGCCAGCTGTCCGACAGCAGCCACCAGGCCGGCTCCCTGACCCCGCGGGCCTCCGCACACCTCGTGCAGCAGCGCACCAGGTGGCCCTCCGGCGGCTGCCAGGGCCACTTCCACACCGCGTCCCCGTCACCGGGCAGCCGGTGGCGCGGCGCCAGCCCGGGCAGGGCCCGTCGCAGCACGGCCGCCGGCTGACCGGCCAGCATGGCCAGATACTCAAGGCCCGGCCCGTTCACGTACATCTCCGTGCACTGGGGGTACTTCGCCACGCGGGCCGCATCGTCCGACGATGATCCCGTGCCCTGGCCCACACGGTGAAGGAAGTCCCAGAGTTCCAGCCCGTTGGCGTGCGCCAGCCGGTTCACGAACGACCCCGTCGACTCACCGGGCAGAGGCAGCACACGCATCGGCAGGGGCTGACGAGGACCGTAGAGCCCCGGCATCTGCAGCACCACGCCGTACCCCTCTTCTGCGACCGCCCCGCACGCTTGCGCCCTATCGTCGCCAGCCGCCGCACAGCCCGGTCAAGAGCCCGTAACTCCTTCGGGTGAATCCGGCGGCAACACCCCGACAACCTCCACGGCACGGGTCTGAACCTTGATCCGCAACGTGACGATCCGCTGCCGGGAGGGCATCGTGGCCACGCTGACGAGCAACGGCCTCAGAACACCGCTACGCGGCCACCAGACACTCGCCGTCGACGCCTGCGTCCACGAGTTCACCGATGGCGCGCCCCGAGTCAGCGTCGTCATGGCCACCGGCACGGGCAAGACCCTCGTTGCCCTCAACACCGTCCAGGAGACCGCCCCCCAGGGCAACGCGCTGATCGTGATGCCCACCCTGGACCTTCTCGAGCAGACGGCCGCTGTCTGGCAGAGCGAAGACCGCCAGGGGATCTACCTGGGCTACTGCTCGCGTGAGGACACCCACGTCCGCTCCCTGCGCGGAGTTCTCACCATGGTCCACGACCCGGGCGAACTCGCCCGCCGCGCTTCGCTGACCGACGGCCCGGTGAACGTCTTCTGCACCTACCAGTCACTGAACCACCTGGCCCAGGCCCACCGCGATCACCACCTGCCGCGCTGGGGCATCGTCATCTCCGACGAGGCCCACCGCACCGCCGGCAACCGCCACAAAGCCTGGGGCGTCATCCACGACAACGATCTCCTGCCCGCCCGCCACCGGCTCTACATGACCGCCACCCCGCGCATCTTCGACGAGAAAGCCGGCTCCCAGGTCTCAGTCGGCTGCGAAGTGGCCTCCATGGATGACCACAGCCTCTACGGCCCCGTCGTCTACCGCATCTCCCTCGCCGAAGCGATCGACCAGGGCCTGCTCGCGGACTACCGCATCGTCGCGGTCGAGATCAGCGACGCCGAACTGCACCGCGTCCTCAGATACGCCTCCATCGCATCCGTCGGCGCCGAAGCCCTGCGTGTGGCAGCCGCCCAGATCGCCCTGCTGCGCGCCCAGGAGCGATACGACCTGCGGCGGACCCTGACCTTCCACCGCCTCATCGTCTCCGCCGGCATGTTCGCCGAGACCCTTCACGAAACAGCAGCGCTCATGCCCTCCGGGACACAGGCGCCTCTCCTCGTCGGCACCGTCAACGCCGACCAGGCCCCCGCTGTCCGCAGGAAGATGATCGAGACCTTCGGGTCCGTCCCGATCAACAGCCCCAGCCCCGACGCCGCACCCCAAAGAGCGGTCCTGACCAACTGCCGCTGCCTGGGCGAGGGCATCGACCTCCCCAGCACCGACTCGATCCTCTTCGCCGACTCCAAGCAGAACTCTCTCGACATCACCCAGGCCGTCGGCCGCGCACTGCGCCAGAACCCCGGCGACAACAAGATCTCCACCATCATCGTCCCCGTCTTCATGGAACCCGGACAGGAACTGGAGGAGGGAGTCAAAGGAACCCGCTACCGCCTCCTCTACCAGGTCCTCATCGCCCTGAGCACCTACGACGAGCACGTCATCCACCGTGTCGACTGGGCCCTCTACCGCGACTACGAGGACAACCCGGGAGTCGCCGCCCGGCCTGAACGCGCCGACGAGATCATCCCCCTGCTCGACCTCCAGGCCACCGGAGCACCCAACCGGGTATGGCAGATCGGATTCGAAAGCGCCCAGCGCTTCCTCGACACCTACGGCCACCTCGACGTCCCCAGCCGCTACCTCGGCCCCGACCGCTTCTACCTCGGCTGGTGGCTCGGCCAGCAGCGCTCCTTGCGCATCAACCGCATGCTCCTGCCCGAACGCATCGACCAGCTCGACACCCTCGGCATGATCTGGCCCCACCCTCCTCACAGCATCGAGCACAAGCTGCAGATCGCCCGCGACTACAAAGACCGCCACGGCCACCTCGCCCCGCACCCCGAGGAATCCTTCGGCGGCATCCGCCTCGGCCGCTGGATCGCAGACCGCCGCCGAGAAGCAAACAAACGCACCCTGCCCTACGGCTACCAGCGCGCCCTCAACGAGATCTACCCCTGGTGGAGCACCCACTGGCCAAAACACTGGCACCACACCTACGCCCAGGCCCTTACAGCCGCCCGCGCCGGCAACCTGCCCTTCCCCGACCTGCGCCCCGACACCGACGACACCCCCCTCACCCGCTGGCTCGACCAACAGATCGACGCTCTGCCCACCCTCCACCCGGACCAGCACGAACTCCTCGGCGCCCTCCCGCTGCGCCACCCCCTGGCCCTGCTCCTGCGCCGCCCCCGCGGACACGCGGCATGGGCTTTCACCAGAGGACTGCTCGCGGCACGCGCCTTCTGGCGCAGCCACCAGCACCTCGATGTCCCCTACGACTACCTCTGCCCCGACACCGGACTCCATCTGGCGTCCTGGATCGCCGCCAAACGCCGCGACCCACTGCGGCTCACTCCCGAACAACGCCACGCACTCGAAGCCCTCGACTTCCGCTGGATTCGCTGACCGTGCCGCCGACCCCCGGTCTCCGTACCAGAGGGCATCAAGTGCCGGTGTCGGGCCGACGGTTCGGGCAACGAGCATCACCTGCCGTTCCGTGGTCCCAGGTCGGGATCGCCGCCGGGTCACCCGGCCCAGGGGCAGCACTCCCGGCCTTCAAGGAGGACCGCCGCCCCAGGCCCTTCCCGGTCCTGACCGAGCCGACAGTCTTACTGCACACCTGCCATACCGAAATTCGCCAAAATGATCTAGATTCGGTGTTGAGTTCTATTTGACGTGAATGTCAGACCCTCCCTCTATCGTCCCTGATGTCGCTGCCCGGGCTTCCCGGCAGGGGCTGCCCCGCCCTGCCCGGCCGCCGACGGCAGCCCGGCAAGGGACGTGAACGAAGGGAAGGAAGAACGTGTGGCAGAGGACTGGTGGACCGTCCTGGAAACCGACCTCTTCGACGTCTTCACGGACGAAAGGCAGGCAGGAAAGCAACGCCTGACCGGCGCCGTCCTGGCCGCTCTGCTGGTGGCGAGCAGCCGTGGCCCCATGTGGGCGCTGGCAGACATCAGAAAGTTGCTCGCCGAGGTCGGCTACGAGCACTCCGCCAGCAACGAAGACCTGAGCGACGTCCTTGAAGCCCTCAAGCACCACGGATACGTCACGCCGAGCGTGGACCACAGTGCAGCCGTGGAGAGTCTCAGCGACGGACGCCGCCGCCGGGAGGCATGGGCCCTTACACGGCAAGGCCGAGTGGTCGTCGCAGGCCTCCGCGACATCACCCGCCGCTTGAACAGGACCCTGCGGCTTCCCCCGCGCCTGCTCGACGCCATCGAGCAGACACTCCAGACCTTGC
The DNA here is from genome assembly GCF_053616475.1 of Streptomyces sp. NPDC055815. Taxonomy (NCBI): domain Bacteria; kingdom Bacillati; phylum Actinomycetota; class Actinomycetes; order Kitasatosporales; family Streptomycetaceae; genus Streptomyces; species Streptomyces sp. NPDC055815. The sequence continues at coordinate 22,154 of NZ_JBSHDU010000024.1, forward strand.
TCCACCACTACCACCACGACGTCGAAATGCTCGACCCCACCCTCGACCAGATCCGCTCTCACCTGGAACAACTCCAAGAAGCAGGAGGGGACTTCTACAGCGCGGTCGGCGCCCTAGCCCAAAACGACGTCACCGACGACACCGTCTTCGCCACCAGCCGCGCCCACATCCTCCGCGCCCTGCAGCACTTCGCCCGGCGAACCGAACAATCCCTCACCCAGGTCAAGGCCGCCTTCGACGCCCTGACAGACATCGGCCGGCACAACCTCCTGCACCGTGCCGTCTCCGGCGCGGGCATCCTCGACCCGGCAGAACAGCAGGCATGGACCAACGACAGGGAACAGGACCTGGCCGACCTCGAAGCCTGGTTCGTCCCCAACGGCTCCATCGAACGCCTCGTCCACGCCGCCGCCGACGCCATCCACGCCCTCCTGGGAGCCATCGACCGCCGCTTCTACGCCAGCGCCCGCGGCAGCGACGTCGGCGAAGACTTCCGCCAGCTTGCACGCATGTTGCACGCCCAGCCCACCGAAGCAGGCACGCAGAAAGTGTTCGCCGCCGCCTTCGGCGTCTGGCCCGCCCGGCACGCGGTGGAGAGCATCGAAGAGGACCTCGCCCCCCACCACGCCGCAGACGCCGCGACCAGCCACCCCATCAACGTGGTCCTGCGGCCCCACGACCGAGGGACGCGATCCGCCGGCGCACCCCACAAGGTCGCCGACCTCGCCGTACAGCGGCAGGCCGCCGAAGCCGCCGAACAGGCCGACATCGCCAGAATCCAACACGTCGCCGCTTCACTGGCCACCCCCGGACCAGTCCCGCTGACCCACTTCACCGGCCTTGACGCCAACCACACCGGAGTTCTCATCGACCTCGTCGAAGAAGCCCTCAACAACTTCGACGATCAGACCGGGACAGGAACAGCCGCCACCCTGGGCGCCGAACTGACCCTGCGGATCGGCCATCCGCAACGCGCCGTCAGCGTCGCTTTCGAGGAAGGAACACTCACCATCCACGACTTCCTCGTACACATCCAAGCCACCGGAGAGCACCGAAGCGGGGAAGCCGCATGAGCACCCCCCGCCCAGACGAACTGCCCCTCAGCAGCGAAGCCGAGACCGTCGTGGCAGGCCTGCTCCACCACCAGTTCCTCACCGAAGAGTCCGATCCCGAACCGTTCCGCCTCGCCTGCCACCACCGGCACGAGATCACCCACTGGTTCAGCCACAACCCCGGCTGGCGCTTCCACACCGACCGCCAGGCCGGTATGTGCCGCCTCTACAAGCGCAGCCTCGACCCACCCGCCGGCCGCGGCCCCCTCCTGCACCGCAGCAAGCCCTCCGCGCGCCTGCCCATCTCCCCCCTCGTGCAGGTACTGGCCGCCCTGATCTGCGAACAGATGTGGCGTGCCACCCAGACCACTTTCAACCAGCTCCAACGCGCCGTCATCCAGGCATGCGGCACCGAATCCGCGACGGGCCGCCTGCCACGGTTCCAGCCGGTCGCCCCCGCCGGACACAAACAGTCCACCGCAGCCGCACACCGCATGGCCTTCATCGACGCCCTGCGACTCCTGCAGTCCTGGCACATCCTCGCCTTCGGCCAGCCCCTGAACATCCTCGAACAGGACCTCGGCGCGGACCTGGACATCAGCGCCCGCCGCGAACGCCTCGCCATGCTGATCGCCAGCCCGCCGCCCTCCCTGCTCACCGTCGACCTGGACGACCCGGAAAGCCACGTCGCCGCCCTGTGCCCGGACCAGACCCCACCACCCCGCGACGCCACCTCGCTCGACACGGCACGACACCACCGCCACACAGCACTGCGCGCCGTCCTGGACGACCCCGGCCTCGCTTTCGACCCCGACAGCGGACCCGGCCGCTACCTGGCGACAGACAACGGCCGCGAGCACGCACTGACAACAGCTGCGACAGCAGGCCTCACCTGCACAGTCCGACGCGACTGGTGGATGATCACCGATCCGGCCGGCCACACCACCGACGCCACATTCCCCCGCAGCCGCACCGTCGAACAGCAAGCAGCCCTGGTGCTCCTGGACACCCTCAAGCGCCGAGGAAACCCCATGGCCTGGTTCGGCCTCCACTGGGCCGCCGAAGCACTCGACGGACACCTCAGACAGCGCCCGTGGTGGGCCCGCGCCTACCAGAACCCCGGGAAAGCCAAAGACCTCGCCACCGCGGCCGTGCTCCACCTGACCTCCGCAGGCCTCTGCGCCGCCGACCCGCCACCGGGCACCGGATGGCAGCCGACACCCGCGATCCACCTGTGGCAGCCCAGCATCACCGACGCACCCCGGCCCCACACCACAACACCGACACCTCAGGAAGACACCCCGGCATGACCGACCCCACCGCCCCAGGCCACCACAACCTCCCCGATCTTGCCGGACCCTTCACCAAGACACCGACCCTCGACCCCCACCCCACCGCCCACGGGCGATGGCAGCCGACCAGGGCCGGAGCGGTCAACTCGTGGCTGTGGGCCAGAGAGGAGTTCGCCTACCTCAACGGCAATCTCGCCCTGGTCGGCCAGAACGGCTCGGGAAAGTCGCTGAGCAGCTCCGTGCTGTGCCCCACCTTCGTCGACGGCAATGTCACCGCCAAAGGCCTCTCCGCAGCCGCGGAAGCCGGAGGAACCCTGACCAACATCCACACCCTCGGCAGGCCAGGACCACCCAAGAGCGGTACCTGGTGGCAGGAGTACGGACGAACCGACCCCACCAGCCCCGCCCCCACCACCCGCTGGCTCACAGCAGGCCTGTGGCTGCACAGCGGCGGAGGCCAGCGCACCAGCCTGGAACGTGCCTGGTTCCTCGTACCCGCCCGCGTCCACGCCCAGATCATCCTCGAACGCGACGGCATGCCCGTCACCATCGCCGACCTCGCCGCCCAACTCGCCGCACACGACGGTCTGCTGTTCACCTCATCCACCCGCCTGGAACAGCAGTGCCGCGACCACGCCTCCGTCCTGCGAAAGGAAGAGGACTACGCCCAAGCCGTCCGCGAACAGCTCTACCAGCCGCTCGACACCACCCAGACCGACGCCCTCGCCACGGTCCTGCGAGCCCTGCGCAGCGTCCAGGCCGGGGACAAGATCAGCCCGCGGGTGATGGAGGAGACCCTCACCTCCGCCCTGCCCGCCCTCGAGACCCGACGCATCCAGAACCTGGCCGACGCCCTGAGCAAAGCCGAACAGCTCCGGGCCCACCTGCAAGCCGCTCACACCGAACACGACATCCTCTCCGGCATCCGCAGCACCTACCGCCGATACGTCGCCGCAGCCGCCACCACCACCGCCACCGCCTACACCACCCTTCACGCCCTCCACACGGACGCACACACCGCCCACCGCACAGCCCTGCGCGAGCAGGACCAAGCGCACGAACACCACGAGAAGACCGGCAGCGCCCTGCACGAGGCACAGGCACAGACAGAGCGGCTGGAAGAGACGGTCCGCAGGATCCGAAAGCGGCTCGACGGCCACCCGGGATCGAACCTCACCGACCTCGGCGACCACGCCCAAGAGGCCGACGAACGCGCCGCCCAGAGCCATACTCACGCCGAAGAAGCACGAACCGTCTTTCACCAGCATCAGGCCCGCCACCGTGCCGACAGCCACGACGCCGAAACAGCCATGGCGGCCTGGAGAGGCACCACGAGCCGCCTGGGCGCCCTCGCCCGTGACCTGAGGGCCGAGCCGTTCTACCAACCCCTCGCCGCAGCCCTCACAAAAACCCTCCACCACGACAGCGACACCGCAAAGACAGCCCGTGAGCCCGCCGCGATCTGGGCCCGCGCACAGGCCGAGGCAGCCGAGAGCGTCCACAGCGCGCTGAACCACCTCGCACGGGAACAGGAAAGCCACCTCGAGGCCCAAGACCTCTACGAGGGCAAGCGGCAGCACGCCGCCGAAGCAGCCCATCACTTCCAGGACGCGACCGAGACCCTGGAACAGACCGAAGACACCGTCCGGGAAGCACTGACCCGCTACAGCCGGCAACTCAAACGACTGCCCCCACTTCCGCCAGAACTCTGCAACGCCACCCCGCTCAACCCCGCCGCCATCCGAGCCTGGGCCGACGATCAGACCGCTGGCATCCTCGCCGGCCTCGACATCCGAGCCCGCGAGGAACGCGCAGTCCAACGAAGCAGCGCCGCCGAACAAGCACAGGCCCGCACCACAGAAGCCGCCGAGCTAACCCAAGAAGCCATGCGGCAATCACGACGCATGGCAGACACACTGACCGCGAAAGCCGACACCCTCACCGACGCCCCCGCCTCCCTGCACACCCTCGCCGACGCATCCCGCACAGCAGGCACCCAGACCCACGCCGCCATCCCCGACACCGCCGAACAGGACACCCTCCTCGACTCCCTCGAGCAGACCGCCCATCACGACCTCACACAACGCCGGCTCCTCCTCCAGCACGCCGCACGCGACCTGACCGCCGCCACCCACGCACAAGACCAGGCCATCACCTCACTCACCCACGCCCGAAACACCCAGGCCGCCGCCCACACCGCCCAACAAACAGCACGCACCAGGCGAAGCAGTGCCGACCAGCAAGCACACACCTGGGCCCGGAACGTCCACGCATGGGCAGCCAGCCTGAAAGTCCTCGATGCCAGCCGCCTTCGTCTGCCCCACCTCACCGACACCACCCCCGACCTCACCGCGGCTCACCACCTGACACAGGACACCGCGGCAGCCCACCGCCGCGCCGTCGAATCCCTCACCGGACGCCTTGCAAAAGCCGAACTGCGCCTCAGGGCCGACCGCGCACATCTCGAGGACCTCGACGCCGAGATCCGGCACGCCCACACGACGAGCCCCCCTCCCGCATCAGCCGACTGGAGATCGTCCAGGCAAGGCAGGCCCGGCGCACCCTTGTGGCAAGTCGTCGAATTCGCCCCACACATCACGCCCGAGGAGGCCGGCGCACTGGAAGGCGCCCTGCTCGCAGCCGGACTGCTGGACGCGTGGGTCTCACCCACAGGCGAACTCGCATCCGGCGACACCACCCTGCTGCCCACCGCCGAGGGGCACGGCCCGACCCTGGCAGACGTCCTGCAGCCCGACGCCCACACGCCACTCGCCAAGACTCTCGTGCACCGCCTCCTCGCAGGCATCCCGCTTCTGAAGCCCGGCGAGAAGCCCGAGCCCGGGCAGACCGCCGTCTGCCTGGACGGAACCGCATACCTCGGACCCCTGGCCGCCGCATCACCAACCACCTGGAGCGCCCGCCACATCGGCTCCGCGGCCCGAGCACGCGCCCGCCTGCAGCGACTCGCCGAACTGAACGAAAAACGAGAGCACGCCACCACAGCGCTCACCGCGTCCCAGGAGCTGGTCAACCAGCTCAACAGCAGCCTTGCCGCCGCCGACCAGGAACAGACCAGCCCCGACCCGACCCCATGGCTCCGGGCCGAGGAAGCAGCCGCCACCAGCGCCCTCGAGGCCGAGATCAAAACAGCGGCCGCAGCAGACGCGGGGAAGACCGCCGAAGCCGCAGAAGAACACCGCAAGGCCACCACTCGCACGGCCCGCAGAGCCTGCGACAGCGCTCGCATCCAGACGAACCAGCAAGCCGCGGAAGACACACAGCATCTCTGCAACGAGCTGACCGGACACATCGGCGGCGCGGCAACCGCAGCAAGGACCGCGCACACGGCCGCCCGCACACTGAGCCAGACGCGCGAACACGCCGCGCAGGCCCGCGCGCAGGCCGCCCAAGCCGAACACGAACTGGCCACGGCCCGGCAAGCCGTAGCCGAGACGGAGCAGGACCGCAACGGCCTTCCCCGTGAACTCGGCCTCGTCCCTCCCGCGCAGGAAGCGGCCGCACACGCCCATCAGCAGGCCCAGGAAGCCGCTCATCAGGCCCACGACGCCGAGGAGGCACTCAGCCGCCACACGAGCCGGCTCACCCACGCCAAAGCCGACGCGGCCGCCCAGGCCCGCCGCGCCCCTGTCGAGCTCCCCGTGAAAACCGAAGACCTCGCCAGATACCGCGACAACCTGAGAGCCTTCACAGCGGCCCTCGAGGAGTGGACAGCCACAGCCCTGCAGGCACACTTCACCGCCCGCACCGCAGCCGGCAGCCTCCAGCATGCCCACACCGCCGAACAACAGCTGGAGCGGCTTGTCCGGCGCTCCACCGCCGATCAGCAGGCTGCCCGCCAGGCGCGCTACCGGTTCGACGAGGAAACTCGCCAGCACGGGCGCCCCTACCAGGAGATGTCCGCCGAACTGGAGAGCCGTCTGGGAGAACAGCGCGACGCCCACACCTGCCTGGACAAAGCCCGAAAGACCCGGGAAGACGCACTCATCGACCTTCTGCGCAAGCAGGACGCGACCCGCGCGTGCCAGGAACACCTCACCACCGCAGCCGAGGACCAAAAGGCCGGCCTCACCCGCCTGCAGGAACTGTTCGACCATGGCCTCGTCGCCGAGCTGGCGGACAGCGAAACCCTGCACAGGCCAGAGCAGCCCGGCGAAGCACTGAAGATCGCGACGGCGCTCATGCAACAGCGCGGCCTCGACAGAACTCCGGACCGCGTCCAGGCCGCAGAAGCCGAGAACAAGGCCAAGGCGCAGCTCGACGGCCGCATCCGCCACGAGGTCAGCCGCCTGCTGCAGATCAACCGCCACGTCACCGCTGAAGACATCCCTGACACCACCTGGAGGCGGATCACCGTCACCCAACTGGGACACACCGGTGAAGCCGGCACCGCCCGCAACCTCACACAGTCACTCAAAGAGATCCTGGCCGAGCTCACGCGCATCATCACCCGGCTCGAAAGCGACTTCGACGAGCAGGTCCAAAACGAGGTCAAGGGTGTTGTCTTCTCCGAACTCAGGCGGGACATCAACCTCCGCATCGACATGGCCACCCGCATCGTCGACGACATCACCACAACGCTCGACGGCGTCCGCACCGGCGTGGCCAACGTCGGAATCCGCCTCTCCTGGAAGCCCAAGAACGACCCGATCGCCCGCGAAGCCCTCCACCTCATCCAGGACGCAGACCTCACAGGAAACTTCAACCGCATGTACGACTTCTTCATCGAGCTTCTGAAGACCGAAGAAGGCGCCCACCCCACATGGGCGAAGAGAGTCGAAAGCGTCTTCAACTACCGGAACTGGTTCGCCTGGGAGATTGCCCTGACGCACAAAGAGTTCCGCGACGATCCCTCCAGCGACACCGAGGTCTTCCGCACCCTGACCACCCGCAGCAACCCCCTCGCCACCCTGTCCGGGGGAGAGAAGCGACTCGTCACGATGCTGCCGCTCCTCGCAGCAGCGCACGCCTTCTACTCGACCGAGGGCTACACAGGACCGCGCATGATCTTCATCGACGAACTCAACGCAGCCCTCGACTCCAAGAACCTGCGCAAACTACTGGAACTCCTGCAGACCTGGCAGTTCGACGCAATCGTCACCCTCCCCTCCATGCGCCCACTCCTGGTCGCCGAGACACCGGGCATCGCAATCCACCACATCCACAAAACCGACACAGCCCGCTACAGCATCCCCAGCATCTGGACCGGCTCAGGCGCCCCCCGCACCATCCGCATCCACGCAGACGTCCCCGCTCCGCGGTCACACCAGACGCCCCAGACCGAGACGAGCACCTGATGCCCAGCGACCTGCAGGACCCAGCCATCCGCCCCCTGTGGCAGTCCCTCGCCGACCGCCTGGCCCGCGGATGCGACCCCGCAGCCATCAAGACCACGACCGTCCACCTGACCCGCGACGCCCAGGCCCTCATCGCCGGATGGCTGGCCCACTCGGCGCCCGGCGGACGCCGCCGCCCCCTGCAGACCAACAGCAACGGCACCACCATCCCCGTCCCCCGCCTCCTCACCGCACTCGGATACACCCCCCACGACCTGCGAACCCTCATCGAAAACGCAGGAATCGACATCCCCGACACCGCCGGCACACGTACAGCAGCCCACCTGCGGCGCACCGCCATCGACACATACGCCGCATGCCACCTGCCAGACACCCCCCTGCTCAACGCGCGTCTGCGGTCCTACGGAATCAGCGAAGAAACCATCGAAGAGCGCCGCTTCCTCATCGACTGCCTGGCACGCGTGCGGACACTCCTGCCCCTGCCCCGACCCCTGCCCCTCGCCATCCTGGCCGACCGCTGCACCGGCGACCCCCACTACTTCGACCTCAACGACAACGGCCGCGGAGCGCTGCTCATCCTCCTGGCCCGCGACCTCCTCCACGCCCAACACCCCGACACCCCCGCCGACGAGCGAAAACTCCTGACGCGCCTCGGCATCGTCGCCGACCGCCTGTCCCAAACCGTCCTCCTGCTCAACGTCAAGGCGACAGGCAACGGCCCCACCGACAGAGCGCTCAACCTCGCCTGGAAAGACCGTCGCCCCCTTCACCTCACACTCCACGACCTCACAGCCCACCCGCCGGCACTCGACGCCGACCAGAACCTGCTCGTCGTCGAGAACACGTCACTCATCGACGAAGCTCTCGAACGCCACGTGACCAGACCACTCGCCTGCACGAGAGGGAACCTGAGCGCAGTCGACCACACGCTGCTCGCCCTCGCCCAAGACACCGGCCTGACTATCGAGTACGCCGGCGACCACGACCCCTGGGGACACGCCATCGCCGACACGGTTCGCCGCCGCTACCAAGCCACCCCGGTCGCGATGGACGCCGCCGCCCACCGCGCCGCCATCGACGCAGAACCCGACTGGCGCCGCAGCGCACGCCTGCGATGCGAACCGGCCGACGCCGAGCCTCTGCAGGACAGGATCTACCAAGAGAACAGCGCCCTCATCGACATCTTGCTGGGCCCCGACAGGGACCTTTGGCCCCATGCGGCTCGACCGCACAGCGGACCACCCGGAGGAGTCGGCCGCGGCTCACCCTGAGCAGGCGACAGGGGCTGTGCACCCTCGGTTCCCCACCGCAGCTGTCTGCGAACCCAAGGAACCGGGGTGCCCGCCCCGCTGCCATGAAGAGGCCAAGATGTCGCTGAAAGCCAAGGTCACGCATAGGCATGGGCCGCAGCAGCACTGCGCACCAGGAAGGTCCGGCCTGCAAGCATGCGGGCCGAGATTGGAGAGATGGCAGATGAAGAGGAGGAATTTTAGCGGACAGATCTCCATTCACGGAGCGACTGCTTCGATCACCCCAGGCGGTGCGGCACGCCGTCCTACGGTGGGCCGGTGATGAACGGAATCATGCAATACATCCCGGTTGGCTACATGGGCCGTCTTGGGATCCAGGTCGACAAGTACTACGGGCGACCGATGGACACCATCGCGCTGCAAAACACCGACAGGGTGCACAGCGACCTTCGATGCCCCAGCGTGGCCAACCGCAAAGAACCAACCGGAAAGCGCCGTGCCCTGTTCGACACGGACACCGCATCGCGTATGTGCGTCTGCTGTCTAGTGGAGGCCGACGACCCGCGCGAGGAGGGGCTGCACGATGCCGTCATCGACCTGGTGTCCCTCCGTGAGCTGCTCGACGAAGAAGTCGAGGAAGAGCAGAACCGTGAAGACCCCCAGCACGTGCCCGACTACCTGGGAGGGAACTTCAACCCGTACCACTGGCGCACCATCCAGTCCGACCTGGCCAAGACCGTCAACAGCCTTCAAGCCCACCCCTGGCTGCAACATTGGGCATCTGCAGACTTGATCCGTGCCGCGACATACGCGGAGCGCCGATGCACGGAACGCAGAGGGCTCATCAATCTGGCCGTGATGGAGCGAACCGCAACAGCCCTGAATGACCTCAGGCGGTCCAAGTCCCAACTGGCACGGGCGTGGTCGAGCTGGCGGTCCAGAGAGGACTGCTCCCTTCCCAGCCCGGACGGCGAGCACTACGAGAGAATCGCTCGGCTGCACCACTCAGACGCAGAAGCCACGTCGGCCGAAACGAATGTGACGATCAGTGTGCGGCTGCCGCCCATGCGACTCGACTCGGACGGGCTCTATATCGGGGACACGCTGTCGAACTGGGAGCAGGACGCAATCGCTGCCTACAAGACAGCCGCCGACTGGGATTCGGGCACCGTCACGCTGACGGCCTCACCCGTCGTCGCTCGCGAACTGCTGTGCCCGGCCAGGAACCTCGACCTTGCCGCAGTCGTGCAAGCCGGCAGCCGTCCTCGCCCACAGGTTCGGCCTGAACCCTGAATCAGGCCTGGCGGCCCGACGCGGTGCGCCTGTCAACGTGTACCGCCCCGCTTGGACGTACCGCCGTTACAGAACAGGAAACCGCTCTGCGGCCGGATGGCGAAGAGCGCCGATGCCAACGGTCACGTCACATGAGCGCCTGCCGGCCCCGAGACCGCTCTGCGGTCATCATCTGAAAACCGCTGCCGCTGAAGCGCCATCCCTCGAGCTGCCCAGAGTGCGTCGTCGGGGAGGGCCATGAATGGAGGTGCCAGTGGCGCAGGGCGTACAGACGTCCCAGGCCGGATGCATCGGCCGTGCGCGTGCGATGAGGACCATGCCTCGCCGATCGCGGGGCTTTTCGGTGGCTCACCTTTGAAGATGTGGATCGAGATTCTCGGCCCGCTGACGGCGTCGAAGACGTACAGCTTGCTGTCTCGTGCTTCGTAGCAGGCGAAGCCTGGCTGCAGTGTGGAAATTCGCATAATTCCCAGCCCCAACTTCATGAGCGTCCCCATGGGGAGCGCGGAGCTGCTTCGCTGTGACCAAGGGGACGTCGCAACTTCCTGGGCCGCCCGGTAACCAGCCGGTCTTCAGAGACGGGGCGGGCCGTCAAGGATGAGCGCAGCTCATCGCGGTAGCGACGCCGTCAGGCGTCCTTGATAGGCCGACGCGGCCCGCACACTCCGAGACTGGGCGGCCCATCCTCGACACCTTCGTCACCCGGTGGGTTCCCTGGTGACGAAGAAGCTCGGGTCGGGGAACTACTTGAACGTCAATGCGGCGAGTTCATCGAGCGGCAGCGCGGCCACCTCTGCGATGCTGCAGCCGCCGACGGTGACGGTCAGGGCGCCCGGCGAGAGCCGGCGCCCCGGCAGACTCCGCAGGGCACCTCGCGCATATAACCGGCGAACCGGCTCTGGGCGGCCCCGGACTCGGCGCCTTCGACGTATCGGCGCTCAATGTGCGGGATGACTCCTTCGTAGCGGGACAGGTGCGAACGCTCGCGGCCGAAACGGTTCCGGTAGGAGAGGCGCAGTTGGCGATCCGCCCCGGTCAGTACCATCTGTTTCACCTCAGCAGGAAGCTGACGCCAGGAGGTGGCGGTGCTGAAGCCGGCGTCGGCGGCCAGGGCTTCGAGGAGGCGGGCGAAGTACTCGGCGCCGCTGGTGTTGGTCCACGGGGCGATGGCGCCCTCGGCCAGGAACTTGGTGTCGTCCGGGACAACGAGTGCGGAGTCCACTTCCATCGCCGAGCCGAGGCCGGTGCAGGCGGGGCAGGCGCCCCAGGGAGCGTTGAAGGAGAACAGCCTTGGCTCCAGTGACTCCAGGCCGATGCTGTGGGAGCGAGGGCAGGCCATTGCCTCGGAGAAGACCGACTCACGCCCCGGATACTCTGGTTCACGGTCCACGAACTCGACCCGCAGGACACCGCCGCCGAGCCCCAGTGCGGTTTCCACAGACTCCGTCAGCCGCTGGCGGACACCGTCCTTGACGGCCGTCCGGTCCACCACCACGTCGATGGAATGTTTCTTCCGTTTGTCGAGCGCGGGCGCCGAGGCAAGCGCGAAGACTGTTCCGGACACCGCGGCGGAAGGCGGGCCAAGTGGCTGCCGCCCGCTCACAGGGCTGGTGAGCAGCCGGACGGAGCAGGCCGTGGTCAATGGAAGTCGTAGCGGACCTGGGTGAGTTCTTCGGATACGGTCCACAGGCGGTCGGCGGTCTTGAGGTCCTGGGCGGCTTTGTCGGGCTGGACGAGGGTGGGGTGGCCGCGGAGTTCGCCGCGGCCGTCTGGGCCTGCGAACTGGCCGCCTTGGATGCCGGGGGCGGTCGCGGCGTAGAGCTGGTTCCAGGCACCGTGCTCGACGGGCTGGGCCATGAGCGGGTTGGCGATTTTGGCGAAGGCGAAGCGGAGCAGTCCGGTAGGACCGCTGGACTGGAGGTTGGTGCTGGAGTAACCGGGGTGGGCCAGCACGCTGCGGACGGTGGAGCCGACGGCGCGGAGGCGGCGGTCGAGTTCGAGGCCGAAGAGGGTGTTGGCGAGCTTGGACTGGGAGTAGTAGGCGCGAGGGGAGTAGGCGCGCTCGCCCGTCAGGTCGTCGAAGAAGATCGTGCCGCCGCGGTGCTCGACGGAGCTGATCGTCACCACGCGTGCGTCGCGGCCTGCGGAGGCGGACTGCTCCAGGCGGCAGAGGAGGAGGCCGGTGAGGGCGAAGTGGCCGAGGTGGTTGGTGGCGAACTGCAGCTCGTGGCCCTGGCGGGTGAGGGTGCGCGGCGGCCACATGATGCCGGCGTTGTTGACCAGGAAGTCCACCGGCATGCCGTCGTCGAGGATCGAGCGGGCGAAGGCGCGGACGGAGTCGAGGTCGGACAGGTCGAGGAGACGCAGCTCGACGCGGGCGTTCGGCTGTTCGGCGAGGATCTGGTCCATGGCGGCTGTGCCGCGGGTGTGGTCCCGGGCGGTCAGGATGACGTGGGCGCCGTGACGGGCGAGCTCGCGGGCGGTCTGGAAGCCGAGGCCGCTGTTGGCGCCGGTGACGAGGGCGGTCCGGCCGGTCTGGTCGGGGATCTGGGCGCTGGTCCACTTGGACACGGGAAGCTCCTGAACATGGGGAGGACGCGGCAGGGGACCGCTGGTGGTCGAGATGGCGCCGGCTCGCTGTCGGAGCCGGTCGCTGGCCCCAGCCTCGTCCGGACGGGCGGCTCTATCCACGGCGCGGTTATCGTCGGACTGGCAGACCGTGGATAACCGCGCGTAACCGGTCAAGACTGGAGAAGCCAGCGCATGGGCGTCCCCCGCTCCGTGCGGCTACGAAGGGTTACCTCCATGTCTGCTTCCCCCATCACCGCCACGACCGTTCGCGCCGTCCAGATCGCCGCTCCGGGCCAGGCACCCGAACTCGCCGAGGTCCCGGTCCGCGCCCCCGCCCCCGGCGCCGTACGGATCACCGTTGAGGCGTGCGGCGTGTGCCACTCCGACCTCCTGGTCGGAGCCGGTCTTCTGCCGGGCACGACCTTCCCCGTCACGCCCGGGCACGAGATCGCCGGCCGGATCGATGCCCTCGGCAAGGGCGTGGAGGGCTGGCATGTCGGCGACCGGGTCGCCGTCGGCTGGTACGGCGGAAGCTGCGGGCGGTGTGACGCCTGCTGTGACGGCGACGCGATCCTGTGCCGGCAGCTTCAGGTCCCCGGAGCGGCCTACCCGGGCGGTTACGCCGACTCGATCGTCGTCCCGGCCATGGCGCTGGCCGCGATCCCCGACGAGCTGACTGCTGTCGAGGCCGCCCCGCTGGCCTGCGCGGGCGTCACCGTCTTCAACGCGTTGCGCCGCTCCGCCGCCCGCCCAGGCGATACCGTCGCCGTTCTCGGCCTTGGCGGGCTCGGGCACCTGGGCGTGCAGTTCGCCCGCGCCATGGGCTTCCGTACGGTCGCCATCGCCCGCGGTCAGGAGAAGAAGGACCTGGCCCAGCAGCTCGGTGCCGCCCACTACGTCGACAGCACCGAGGGCGAAGTCGCCGGGCAGCTCCAGGTGCTCGGCGGTGCCAAGGTCGTCCTGGCCACGGTCACCGACGCCGGCGCCATGTCCGCCACCGTCGACGGACTGGCCCGGCGCGGCGAACTGATCATCGTCGGGGTCTCGCCCGACCAGCTCCAGGTCAGCGGCCTGCAGCTGATGAACGGCGACCGCAGGATCTACGCCCACTCCTCCGGCGCCGCCCTCGACACCCAGGACACCCTGCGCTTCGCCGCGCAGACCGGCGTGCGCGCCTGGACCGAGGAGCTGCCGCTGGAGGACACCGCCGCTGCGGTGGAGCGGATGACGAGCGGCAAGGCCCGCTTCCGCATGGTCGTCACCACCGGCCGCTGACGCTCTCCTCCCCGTACGACGGAGTACGAACGATGACCGATCGCGCCGAACTCGGCCGCTTCCTGCGGGCCCGCCGCGAATCCCTCAGGCCGGCCGACGTCGGGCTTGTGCCCGGCGGTCGCCGCCGCACCCCCGGGCTGCGCCGGGAGGAGGTGGCGATGCTGGCGAACATCTCCACCGACTACTACGAGCGCCTCGAACAGGCCCGCGGCGTCAACCCCTCCGAGGCGCTGCTCGCCGCCCTCGCCCGGGCCCTGCGCCTGTCCACCGACGAACGCGACCACCTCTACGCGGTCGTCGGCTACCAGCCGCCGCAGGGCCCGTCCAGCGAGGGGTACGCCGACCCCGGCCTGATGCACATCCTGGACGCTCTCAAGGACACCCCGGCCCAGATCGTCGACGAGCTCGGCACCGTCGTCATACAGAACCCGATGGCCGCCGCCCTTCTGGGGCCGCTGACCGGACGGCCGGGCCGTGAGAGCAACGGCGCCTGGGCCTGGTTCACCCGGCCCGAGGTACGCCGTATCTACGCTGAGGAGGAGCATGAAGCGATCAGCCGCGTCATCGTCGCCGACCTGCGCGCGGCGGTCTACCGGCACGGCCACCACCCCGCCGGGCAGTCCCTCGTCGACGAACTGCTCAAGAAGAGCCCTGAGTTCGAGGCGCTTTGGGAGCTGGGCGAGGTGGCCACCGTCCGTTCCACCCGCAAGACGATCCTTCACCCGCGGGCCGGTCGCCTCGATCTGCAGTGCGACGTCGTGCTCAGCCCGAACACCGGCAACCGCCTCTTTCTCTACCGCCCCCAGCCCGGCACCGACGCCGCCGAACGCCTCGCGTTCCTCCACGTCGTAGGCAACCAGACCTTCACCGGCTGACCGCGCGCGGAGCAGTACGTACGGCCCACCGGAAGGGATCCCTCGTGACCGCACCCCCACACGCCCAGACCGGCACCACGACAGACACGACCGAGCAGACGCGCACCTACACCTGGTACGACCCCGGCCCCGCCCTCGACACCGCCCAGGACCTGTCGGGCATGGAGTTCCTGCGCACGCTCCGGCGCCACGGCCGGACCGCCCCCATGAACACGACCGTCGGCATCGCCCTGCTCACCGTCGAGCCGGGGGAGGTCACGCTTACGTTCCAGCCGCTGGATTGGCACAACAACATCATCGGCATCGTCCACGGCGGCATGATCTGCACTCTCGCGGACACCGCGATGGCCATGGCCGTGCTCTCCCGCCTGCCGGCCGGGCTGTTCCCGACGACCACCGACAACCAGACCCGCTTCTACCGGCCTGTCACCGCCGACACCGGGACCGTCCGGTGCCTGGGCACCGTCCAGCACCTCGGCCGCCGCACCGCTGCCGTCCGGGCCGAAGTCCGCGACACCCAGGGACGCCTGGTGGCAGAGGCCACCACCGCCATCGTGCCCCGCCCCGGTGCCGACGACTCCGTACCCCCGCCCCATATCGCAGCCCGTGCAGGAGGACGCGTGCCGCAGTCCCTGTCCGACCAGTCGCACCACGACACCGCCCCCGAATCCGCCGCCATCGCGCCGGCCATGGCCGCCCGCTGGGGAAGCCTGCCAGATCAGTACAGCCGCCGCTGATGACGGCGAGCCCCGGACGCCAAGCGGCCCAATCGCGGGCTCAGCGATGCCACCGATCCTGCCGTGGTGGGGCGGCCGCAATCGAGGATGACCTCACGCTGTGCACGGCGATTGGCCGTGCCCCGGGGAACCGAGGTGACCGTGCTGGGAGCGACGTGGCCGCCAACGGAGAAATCTAACCGCCTTCTGGCAATCGGCTAATCGGGCGGCTGGACTCTTCGCGGGGCGGAGTAGCGTGAGAAGGCGGAGTGAGAAGGCGCAGACATGCCAGCGGTCGAATTGAGGATCAGCCCCAGACCCGAACACGTGCGTACCGCTCGCCTCGTTGCTACAGCAGTGGCCAGGAGCGTGGGGGTTCACGAATCCCTGCTCGAGGAGATTCGTCTTGTCGTCGGAGAGGTGTGCTCGCTGGTGGTTGGCCTGCATCAAGGGGCAGGCCTCGAAGCTCCCGTTCTGGTGGCTCTGACCTCAGAGGAAGGGCAGCTCCTCGTCGAGGTTACGGCGGACAGACGCGTGCAGGTGCCTGGCCCGCCGAAGTCAGCTCCGGACGAAGGGGCCCCTTCCTACGAGCCTGATGTCCTGGCTCTCACCCTGATCAAGGGCTTGGCCAGTGATGTGGAGTTCGTCGAAACTCCCCACGGCACCCTTGTCCGCATGCGCTGGCCTGCGTCTCCTCCCTCGACGTCACCCTGAGCAGGATCAGGGGCCTGCCGGCAGGACGGGCTTTCTGTGCTGTCCCGCGCAGGGCCCCGGCGGGGTGGCTGCATGCTCGGCCGCATGGGGTGAGGGCGAGGACTCCGTGGCCCGCGGTGCTTGTGTTCGCTCCCAGTACCCAGGCAGGCCGGCAGCTGCGTTGCGATGACGCCTGGGGAGCAGGTGCCGGGGACCTGGAGCTCATCCCTTGACTGGCGGCATCGGGTGGCGTGCACCTCGGAATCCGTGGCGTACGCGTCATCGAAGGCGTCTCCAGAGAATCCGTCCTGGTGCGCGACGAGGTAGCCGGATTCGGCCGGGTGCCATGGGTTCATCGTCGCCTTTCTCTGCGGCGTCGTACGCGGCGTAGTGGCGTACGATTTCGCCGCCTTCAGCGATGCACTAGCCAGTCCCGTCGTCATCGCAGCTTCCGTACCAGGAGCTAGACCCATCGCCGATCTGCAGACGCCTGCGCGCCAGTATCCCCCGGCGCCGAAACGCCGGGGGTTCGCCCGCTGAGTGCGGGCAACAGGACCTGCTCCAGGTAGTCACTTATGAAGCCCGTCCCTGAGGGCTCGCCCCTGATCAACGGGTGCGCGAGCATTGCCCCGATGAGCGTGTGCGGCACGAACACCAATGCGGGACTGTCGGGCGGGATTTCACCTCTCGCCACTGCCCGTCGGAGGATTCCCGCGAGGCCGGCCGCAGGGGTGTCGGCGAACATCACCCGCATGGCCCGGCGGGGCGCCGGGTCAACGCCGGCTGCATTCGTTATGCCGCGCAGCAGGGCGGTGTTGCGGGCCAGAGTTGCCTCATCGAGGCGACATGCCACCGCGCGCAGGTCTCCGCGGAGCGACCCGGTGTCGATGTCGTCGAGTCCGACCAGCGGGCGGTGGCGCAGGGCAGCGGCCACCAGTTCCGCCTTGCCGGACCAGTGCCGGTACACGGTGGCCTTGCTCATGCCGGCCCGCGCTGCGACGGCATCGACGGTGAGGCACTCGTACCCGTTCTCGCCCAGCAGGTCGAGAACGACCTCGTACAGTTCGGCCTTGCGTCCGGGCGTCAGCCGCCCGCGCCGGCTCGCGCCCGCATCCTGCGCCCCCGGGGGAGCGGTCATGCGGCAGGCAGGTCGAGGGTGTGGTGGGTGTGCTCGGCCTTGGCGTGCAGGTAGCGCACGTTGGCGGCGGACAGGTGGACGCCGGTGGGGACACGCTCGGCGACCTCGACGCCCAGGGCCGTCAGTTGATCTGCCTTGTCGGGGTTGTTGGACAGCAGGCGGATGCGGGCGGGCCCGAGCGTGTGCAGCATCTGCGCGGCCGCAGTGTAGTCACGCTCGTCGTCGCCGTGACCGAGCGCCCGGTTGGCGGCGTACGTGTCGAGGCCCTGGTCCTGGAGGGCGTACGCGTCGAGCTTGGCGTACAGGCCGATGCCACGTCCCTCTTGGCGCAGGTAGAGCAGGAAGCCGCCTGCCGTACTGATCCGCTCGGCGGCCTCGCGCAGCTGGGGTCCGCAGTCGCAGCGCTCGGAGCCGAAGACGTCGCCGGTGAGGCACTCGGAGTGCGGGCGTACCAGGGGCAGGTCCGCCTTCTCGTAGTCGCCGAGGCCGAAGGCGAGGTGTTCCTTGCCGTCGGCGAGGCCGGTGAAGGTGAAGACGTCGGCGGTGGTCGACCAGCCGTCGGGGAAGCGCAAGGGAACGCGCACCCGGGTGCGGATCGGTGCGGGGGCGAGGGCGTTGTCAGGCGTCATGGGAGTCCATTCGATCGCGTGCTCGAGCGACGGATGGAGACGCTGCATGTTGAAGATTCAACCCATCGCTCACGCGTGACCGTATCCCGTGAATGTTGAGACTTCAAGCTTATGGGCTGGTCTGATCGATCACTTTGGGGCCGGAGGCGATGGGCCGAAACCGGCGGCGGTGACAAGCGCCGCCTTGCGGCGCGACCGGCAATGCCGGTGCCGGGCGAGGCGGTCGGCGGCTTCGGACGCGGCCGAAGCGGTCCCTGACCCTCGGCTCTGCGTTTTGGAGCCCGGGTGTCGGCCCGCTGCCCGACCAGCCGACGGCGATCTGCGGAGGCGGAAGAAGGGACTCAAGCGCCCGGGTGCTCCGCATTGCGGCCGCGCTCGGTGTTCCCGCCACCAGGTTGGTGGCGGAACGCGAGCAGGTGATGGCCGTGCAGCGAGCCGACGAGGTCGTCTGGGAGCAGTGCGACAAATACGAGGCCAGGTTCCCGGACCACATCGATGGTTCGGGCGTCATCGAGAACTACGTGGTGCGTATCAGCGCTGACGCGGCCGGCAGCAAGGTGTCCGAACCGCATCCGGTAGGCACCCTGGAGCA
Organism: Streptomyces sp. NPDC055815; assembly: GCF_053616475.1. Classification (NCBI taxonomy): domain Bacteria; kingdom Bacillati; phylum Actinomycetota; class Actinomycetes; order Kitasatosporales; family Streptomycetaceae; genus Streptomyces; species Streptomyces sp. NPDC055815. The sequence continues at coordinate 40,845 of NZ_JBSHDU010000024.1, forward strand.
CCTGTACGTGACCAGCGGGCAGGTGCGGGTGGGGCCTGTCGACAGCCCGGTGGAGCTCTCGACGGGAGACTTCGCCAGGTATCCGGGTGCCTTGGTCTGCCGCCGGAGGAGCCCCGACAGGGTGGGACGCCCTGCCGTGCGTCAGGCCGCCGGCGGTCCGCCTCGTTCGGATGCCGCGATGTGCCGCGGGCGGGCCGAGGCGACTGTGCGGGCCGCCTCGTAGGCCACGCGGCGCAGGGCGGGCGCGTAGCGAGCGGCGTCGAAGCAATGGTCGGCGCCTGCGATGGAGAGGGCTGCCACCGGCCGCCCGCCCGGGCCCGTGATTGGTGGGCAAGGGGATGCGGTCCAACGACGGCCCGGCGCAGAAGATCGGCCGGCAGGAGGCCTACGCGATGTGCGGCCGCAACGCGGCCGAGGTGCTCGGCTGGCCCGGGATCGGCGACCTCCACCCCGGCAGCCACGCCGACGTGGTCCTCCTCGACCGCGATCCGGTCACCTGCCCCCTTGAAGACCTGCCTGACACACAGGTCACCGCGGCGATCCTCGGTGGCAGGGTCATCTCCGGTGTCCTGCCCGGCGAGGACGCATAGCAGCAGCGGCCACGATTCGTTCCTGCGAGGGGCGCTGAGCCCGTGACGCCCCTCGCAGGAGCTTGGGTAACGGCCTGCTGGCACAGGGCCATGAGGCCAGCAGGCGCATGGTCGTGGAAGCACTTCGCCGGTGTTCCAATACCGCCACCTCGGCTCCCTCGCCTCTCCCGACACCCTCCTGCACCAGCCGCTTCCTCGAGCGCACAGCCGACGCCTCTGCACCGAGAGAGCAGTCAACTGCCCCTTCCCATGGTGCGCGGCCGACGTACATGACGCAGCCGACGGGTCCCGGTCCTGCGCCCGATGGACGGCGGTGCAAAGGCTCGCCCATTGGTTCGAACGTCAGGAAGACGAATGACGGTTGAGGCGCAGGGCCATGGGGTGGGGCCAGCGCGCACGGGCCCCACCCTGCCGTTGGTTCACGCGCCTGCGGCGGCTGCCGCAGGGCTGTTGTCGCGCTCGAACACCCGGCGCCCCTCGAACCACGTCTCCAGGACCGTGGTGGCATGGATCTGGTCGGTGGCGACGTCGAAGAGGTTGCGGTCGAGGACGATGAAGTCCGCCGACAACCCCGCCTTGATACGGCCGGTCACCTCGCTGAGCCCCATGGCCTGGGCGGGGTTGGAGGTGAAGGCTGCGATCGTCTGGGCGATGGTGAGGGCCTGCGACTCGTTGAGCGCACCGCTGACGGAAGGGTCGGGGTTGCGCCGGGTGACCATGGTCTCGAAACCGAGCCAGGGGTCGGGAGAGGGCAGGCCGGCCGGCCAGTCGGATCCGGCGGCCACCAGTGCACCGTCTTCCAGGAGGTCCTTGAAAGGCCAGCTGCGCGCGGTGGTCTCAGCCGGGATCTGCTGGTCGATGCTGGCCTGGAGGACGCTGGGGTACCAGATGTACGGCGAGGCATCGGCGACGACGTTGAGCGCGGCGAATCGGGGAATGTCCGTGGGATCGATGTACACGGGGTGGGCGATGTGGAAGATCGGTCCGTCGCCGCGTTCCTTGCGGATCTGTTCGATGGCGTCGAGGGCCTGGCGGACCGAGCCGTCACCTGTGGCGTGGAGCTTTGCGCTCAGACCGCGCGCGGTGATGTCACGAAGGGTCTCCACGAGCTCGGTCGTGTCCCACAGCAGGTCGCCGCGGAAGTCGGGATCCTCGGTGTGGTCGTGACAGATGTAGGGCGAGAGCATGGCGGTGGTACGGGTCATGGGCACGCCGTCGAGCATGAACTTGACGAAGTCGGGCCGGACATGGCGGCTTCGGGCCGCCTTTCCGGCCTCGTACAGCTCGGGGCCGGTGAAGCCGCGGTCGAGGAAGGTCCTGGCGGGCATCGAGTTGACGACCCAGGCGTTCAGCTCGCCCGCCTCTTCCAGGGAGGCGAGGGCCTTGAACAGGTAGGCCATGCTTCCGGCGTCCTGGACGCTGGTGATCCCGAACGAGTTGAGCTGTGCGATGGACGTCGAAACCGAGACACGGTCGTGGTTGTCGAGGTCCGGGATCGAGGCGAACCGCAGCTCCTCGGCCGTGATGGAGGTGAGTTCACGCAGGACGCCGGTGAGGCGGCCCTGGGTGTCGCGGACGTACTGGCCACCTTCCGGATCGGCCGTCTTGTCGTCCACGTTCAGGAGCTTCAGGGTGGCGGAGCTGACCCACCGGTTGTGCATCGAGTCGTCACGCAGGAGGACAGGCCGGCCACCGGAGGCCTCGTCGAGTTCGGCGAGCGCTCCGATGTCGTAGGTGACCTCGTCCAGGACGGTTGCGCCGATGATGCCGCCGACGATCCACTCGTCGGGGCCCAGCTGGGATGCGCGGTCACGGACCTTCTGGAGGATGTCCTGCTTGGAGTCGGTGGGCAGAAGCGACAGCTCCCAGGCGGTGATGGCTCCACCGAGGCCGATGTGGGCGTGTACGTCGCACAGCCCGGGCATGACGAACCGGCCGCCCAGGCGCTGGGTCTGGGTGGCGGGGCCGGCGAGCGCGGCGATCTCCTCGCTGGTGCCCACGGCCGTGATCCTGCCATCGGTCACAGCGAAGGCATCGGCCCACTCGTTGCCGCTGTCGGCGGTGTACACACGGGCGTCAACGACGACGAGATCGGGCGAGACGGTTTCAGACATGGGGTTCTCCTGGTGAACATGTGACAGCAGCGACTTCCGTGGTGCGGGCACGGAAGCGGTGGTGATCTGCGAGCCGGCATCGGCGGGAAACCCGGCCGCTCCTGTGGCCGGCATCCGCTTCGGGGCTTCGGAGACGAAGGCGCGTGGCGCCACGCAACGGGCCGGTCAGGCAGGGAAGTTCGACCGGGCGGTGTACCCGAAGTCGGAGAGAAGATTGACGCCGTTCACGGCAGCAGAGCGCTCAGAAGCCAGGTAGAGGACGCTCCACGCGACGTCGTCAGCTGACTGAACCGGGAAATCGACCCCGTCGAAGTCCTCGACTTCCATGCCTCGGCGGGACATGGGAGTGTCGACGATCGACGGACAGACACTGTTGACCCGGATTCCGTGCGCCTCGAACAGTTCGACGGACAGAGCGCGGGTGAGCTGCACGAGTGCGCCCTTGGAGGCGTTGTACGCGAGCATGCCGGGCGCGGCGACGAAACCGGAATCGGACCCGATGATGATCACTGATGCGTTGCGAGACGCCGACAGATAGGGAAGGGACCGCTTCACGGCGTTGAAGACACCGACGACGTTGACGTTGAGTACGTGCTGGAAACTCTCGGCGGTGACTTCCGCGACGCTCGCGCCCATCTCGCCCTCGACGCCGGCACTGGCGACGACTGCGTCGATGCCACCGAGATCGTTCGCGAGCCCGTCGATGGCCGCGGTGAGCGCCTTGTCGTCGGCTACGTCGGCGACCCGCCACAGGATCTTGTCCGCGTGGTCTGCCAGTTCGCCCTCCAAGGCCCGTCGGATGGTCTCCTCGGAGCGGCTCACGACGCCGACCGCTGCGCCGTTCTCGGCGAATGCCCGTACGGCTGCCGCCCCGATCCCGGAGGCACCGCCAGTGACGATGACACGGGCAGGAAGATCGGTTCGATTCATCTCATTCTCTTTCTGCACAGGAGTCCAGGCGTCGCCGATCTATTCGGCGAGGCGGAACGGAAGCCGTGGTGTGTTCGACCTCGGTGCCGAGACCGGGTCGTGGAGACTGGAGGTCGAGGGGGATCGAGTGTTCAGGTGGCCCGCAGGGGCCGCGAGGTCACCGAGCGGATGATCTTCCCTGTCTCGGAAGGATGGGACCGCTTCTCGCTGTCTGGGTGCCGAGCCTGTCTTGCTCGCCCGGTCTTGCGCCGTGGCGCATGTGCGGTTGGATCTCCCGCTCATGTGAGTGTGGAGTTCTGTGTCGCAAGGCGGCATACCTTGCCGAAGGATCTGGTGCCGGGACGGTACGTCCGGCTCACGGTGCCGCGCGGTGCGGGCCCGTGAGTACCTCTCCGTCGATGTTCACGATGGCCACTGGTCCGCCGCGTGAGCGAACGCCTGTCATCTTGTCCCCCTTTCGCGTGGCGGGACTCTCCAGTGAGGCGGTCGGCCTCCCGCGCAGCTTACGGTGCGTTCATAAACTTGTCACTAGGTGAATTAACTTCATCAGGCGTACGCTCTGCGGGTGCCGAAAGAGGGTAAACCGGCCAAATGGTCGAAAGTTTCGATTTCGTTTCATTTGATGTTGAACGTTCGGCGGGGTGGACTGTCTGGTCTCAGCCGGTGGCCATCAGGGCGCAGCGAGGCGGTCCGCCTATGGCTGCTCGGCCTTTCCGGCGGGTCCGGCCGTTGTTCACGCGAGTTGCCAGCCGGCCTCGTCTCCCGTGGGCGTCAAGGACCAACTGGACACGATGCCTACTGAGGCCAGGTGGTCGAGCTCGGACAGCAGGACCGTAGTGGGCAGGCCGCACATGCGGCCGAGCTGTCTGCTGTCGGCGGATCCTGTGCGTGACGGTTCCTGCGTGAAGCCGCGGAGCGCCAGGGTGAGGAGCTGGCCGGCCGGTCCAAGTCCCCGGACGCGTCCCTGCCGGGCTGCCCGCAGGGCCCAGTCGGCGGCGCCCGAACGCCTGCTGCGTCCGGGGATTCCGACGACGGGGTCGGTGAGCCACCCCGCGTAGGGAGCTGCATGGTCCGGAGGTGAGGTGATCCATCGGGCGTTGACGAGCTCTTCCCAGGCGGCCTGCGCACGCTGGATGCGCATGCCTCGCACCAGCCCAGGCCGCATCCAGGCGTAGCCGGCGGCGGTGGCGCGAAGAACCGACTGGAGCGCGAGGAGGCGAGCGCCGGGGCTGACGTCCTGGGAAAGCGAGGCGGCGAGATAGCTCAGCATCTGCCCCGCCAGCTCTGCGTCGCCCCCGGGCGGGCGGGTGCGCCGCCTGATTGTCCGAGAGGGCGGAGAAGAGTGTGGGGCCACGTGGACCGTCCTGGTCTCGGGCACGACGGAGGCGTTCTTCATCCCGCGGGCGCAGGCGGTGCACGCATCTGTGAGCCGCCACAGTCTTCCTCCTCGTTCGCATGCCAGAACGAGAAGGAGAGGGCCGTCGCAGCCCCGGTGCCGGGGATGCCAGCGGCACCCGCGCTCGTGACACTGGCAAGTCCTCAGGTAGGGAGGGAGATAGGAGCCCCTGGCATGGCGGGCCAGGTGCTCCAGTGCCGCGGAGCGGGCGCTGCGCCCACGGAGCACCTTCGGTGCGGCGGAGCACTGGGCGCAGACGAGCAAGGGGCCTTGCGGCTGAAGCCGCAGCTCGACGGTCCAGGTCCGTGAGATCTGCGGACGGCGCATGGTGCACAGCCTCATGGGCCGTGGGCTCCCTTCTGTCTGCTCCTCCATCGCCCAGCCATCGGAGGCGACGCGGTGAGGTGGTGGCGGCACACCGTAGTGCAGACCTCTGCCCTTTGCGCGGCGGCTTCACCCGCCCAAATAGGGCAGACATCTGCACTGACAGGGCAAGTAGCTGACCCTTCGGATGGACGGGTGACGATCTTGCCGCCCGAGCCGAACTTCGAAGCGCTGCGCCTTCGGCTCGCGCGGCTGAGGGGCGACCGGAACTGGTCCTACGACGACCTCGCCGAGCGGACCGGCAAGTCCAGGCGCACGCTCATCGAAATCGAGCAGGGCCGCACCATCGGATCTCTCGACACCTGGCACGCGCTCGGCCATGCCTTCGGTGTCCCCCTCGCGGAACTCTTCGCCGCACTCTGCGAAGGACACGCACCGCCAGGAGGAACCGCCGAATAGTCCTGCTTCCCGGCCTCGATGGACCACCCGAACCGGGCGTCAGAACCGAACGACAGGCCTATGGGTAGAGCGTGTGTGCCCGTTGATTGGGCTGCTCGGGCGAAGTAGCGGCCACGATCATCACAGGACAGGCGTGTCGCCTGGAACCTTCACGCTCATGCGCTTCACCCACACCACCAGCCGCCACTGGGACGGCACCCCCAACGCGCCCCACCGCCGGCGCGCACTGACCGTCGCCCCCGACAGCCCCAACCGCCTACTGCGTATCGCCCAAGGCTCCCGCTGCCAGGACTGCGGCAACCGGATCGACTGCCACATCACCATCAGCCACCAGCGCATCGGCCTGCACCCCGTCGAAGTGCCCGCCGCAATCGTCCCCGCCGAACACCGCTGGCACCTCGCCTCGGGCATCGCCCTCCCGGCCGGCGACGGCAGCCCCTGGTGCCGGCTCGCCCACGCCACCCTGTGCCCAGCCCATGGTGAACCCGGCTCGCTCCCGTCCACCCTCGACGAGATCAGGCGATGCCTCGCCCTGCACACCCGCCGCCTTACCGACACCGGGGCGTTCACCCCCGCGCGCGGACCTGAGACCACTCATCGCGACGACGCGCCCTGTGCGCCCGCCCGCCCTGTCGCCCAGTTCCTCTACGGCCGATACGTTGCCGCTGCGCGGGTCGAAGAGATCCGGTGCGTCGCCCAGACCGTGCGCCGCCACCACTGCACCAACCCTGTCCTCGCTCCCGGATCAACCCAAGGGCGCTGGACTCTCATGGCATTCGCCCCGCACCGCCGCGGCACACGAAGAGTCGACCCGTCCACCGCCGAATTCGCCGTATACGACCTGAGCCACCTCACCTACAGCGAACAAGTGCGCTGGCGTACTCAGCGCTGCCCCACACACGCGGCAACCAGCGGAGCCCCCGACCTCGCCCTGGCCGACTGGGAGCCCTTCGACCCGCTCCGCCACCACAAGTTCCTCGCCACCCGACTGCCAGGAAACAGCCACCGAAGCAAGTGACAGCCACCCCGCACGAAAAACCCAGTCGTGCGCCCTTGCTACCCCATCCGCGTTCGACCCGGAGCACAGCCACATTGTTCACGCCCACCGACGAACAAGCCCACGCAGCCGACCAATTCAGCGCCCACCAGCACATGGCCGTCCAAGCAGGAGCCGGAACAGGAAAGACCTCCACCCTTGCGCTGCTCGCACACAGCACCAAACGCCGCGGCCGCTACCTCGCCTACAACCGCGCCATCGCCCAGGAAGCCGCCACCCGATTCCCTCCCACCGTCACCTGCAAGACCGCCCACTCACTCGCCTACGCCGCCCTCGGCCACCGCTATGCCCACCGGCTCGGTGCCCCCCGCCGCCCCGCCTGGCAGACCGGACAAGACCTCGGCATCACCAAACCCGCCCGCATCGCCTGCCACACCCTCAGCCCCACCACTCTGTCCAACACCGTCCTGCGGACCGTGACCCGCTTCTGCCACTCCGCAGACACCACTCTCAGCCGTAGCCACGTCCCACCCTTGCGAGGCATCGACAGCACCGAACACCAAGAGGAGTTCGCCGGCTTCGTCGTCCCCTACGCCGAAAAGGCGTGGGCCGACCTGCAGAACCCCGAGGACGGTGCCGTCCGTTTCGACCCCGACCACTTCCTCAAGATCTGGTCACTGACGAATCCGAGGATCCACGCCGACTTCCTCCTGCTGGACGAAGCCCAGGACACCAACCCCGTAGTCGAGCACATCTTCAACAGCCAGCGTGACCACGCCCAGCTCGTCATGGTCGGCGACTCCGCTCAGGCCATCTACCACTGGCGCGGCGCCAAAGACGTCATGACCTGCTTCGAAGGAACCCACCTCGCTCTCTCCCACTCCTTCCGCTTCGGCCCCGCGCTCGCCGCCGAAGCAAACCGATGGCTCACCATCGCCGACGCACCGCTTCGCCTCACCGGCAGTTCCACCACGCCCACCGAACTGGGCCCCCTCACCACTCCGGAAGCGATCTTGTGCCGGACGAACGTCGGAGCCATGAAGAACGTCATAGAGCTCCTTGCCGCAGGTAACCGCGTCGCCCTCGTCGGCGGAGGCGACAGCCTCCGCTCCCTCGCTCTCGCCGCCCAGCAGCTTCAGGAAGGCCGCTCGACCAACCACCCTGAACTTGTCCTCTTCCCCACATGGGGAGCCGTCCAGGACTACGCCGCGTACGACCCCTCCGGACGCGACCTGCAGCCCCTGGTCGACCTCGTCGACACCCACGGAGTCCCGGCGATCCTTGCAGCAGTCAGCCGCCTCACCCAGGAACAGCACGCTCAGGTCACAGTCTCCACCGCCCACAAAGCCAAGGGGCGGGAATGGGCCCGGGTGCAGATCGCCGACGACTTTCCCCCGCCGAAAGACACCGACGCCAAGGACGCCAGCGGCCATCTCATCCCCGGGCCGATCGACCCCGGGGAGGCCCGCCTCGCCTACGTTGCTGTCACTCGCGCTCGCCGGCGCCTTGACCGTGGTGGCCTGTCGTGGATCGAACACCACCCAGACGGAACCTCCTAGCGGGTACACCCCGCGGGCGCCGTCACACCGCCGATCAGTCTCCGGCACGGCGCCCGCGGCCCGTGAAGCGCTCGAGACGCCGGCGAGGAGAGCTGGATCCGTCGGGAACGCCCTCAGCTGTCGAAGTCCACGGTCACGGTGTCGGAAACGGGGAAGGTCTGGCACGTCAGCACGTAGCCGGCGTCGACCTCAGCGGGTTCGAGCGCAAAGTTGCGACGCATGTCGGCCTTGCCGTCCGTGACTAGGGCGCGGCAGGTCCCGCACACGCCGCCCTTGCAGGCGAAGGGCATGTCAGGGCGGATACGCGCAGCCGAGTCCAGGATGGCGGCGTCACGCGAGAGCCCAGAGGTGGTGGAACGTCCGTCGAGAACGATGGTGACCTGACTGACCGGCCCGTCAGCCTGTGCTTCTTCGCGCCGGACGACGCGCGCCGGCTCGTCGTCGGCGAAGAACAGCTCCTGGTGCACCCGGTCGCCGGGCACGCCCAGCTCGGAAAGGACCCCCTGCGCGTCACGGACCATGCCGTGCGGGCCGCACAGCCACCAGTGGTCCGCGTCCTCCACGTCGACCAGTCCGTCGATGAGCGTCCCGAGCCGGTCGCGGTCGAGACGGCCAGAGAGCAGATCGGCCTCCCGCGGCTCACGAGACAGGACGTGCGCGAGCTGGAAGCGCGTGGGGTAGAGGTCCTTCAGGTCCGACAGCTCGTCGGCGAACATCACCGAGTCGGTGCGGCGATTTCCGTAGAACAGCGTGACCCGAGAGCGCTCGTCCGCGGCCAGCACCGACTCGGCGATGGAGAGCATCGGCGTGATGCCCGAGCCGGCGGCGATGAGGACGTGGTGGCCGGGCGCGGCCAGATCAGGCGTGAACGCACCGGTGGGGACCATCACCTTGATCGTGTCGCCCGGCCGTACATCGCGGACCAGCCAGGAGGAGAACAGGCCCTCGGGAACCTCGCGCACACCGATCCGGGGCGGCGCGCCGACAGGGGAGCAGATGGAGTACGAGCGCCGCTCATCGCGGCCGTCGACCAGGCGGCGCACGGTGAGTGACTGGCCGGGCTGATGAGCGAAATCCTCCGCCAGGGCGTCGGGGATCGTGAAGCTGACGGCAACCGCGTCGTCGCACAGCCGCTGAATCGCGGCGACCTGCAACGGGTGGAAGGCCGGGCGGCGGCGCGTGCGGGGCGCCGAGGCGGGGGCACCGGCGGTCGGAGCCAACAGGTCTTCCATCAGATCTCCTTGACGTGCTCGTAAGGCTCGCGGCAAGTCCGGCAACGCCGCAGCGCCTTGCAGGAGGTGGCGGCGAACCGCGAGGTCTCCTCGGTGTCAGTCGAACCGCAGCGCGGACACGGCACCGCGGGCCGGGTGGCAGACAGCGTCAGCAGCATCGGGCCGGACCCGTGGCGCGGCGCCGGGCCCGGAGGGGCGATACCGTGCTCGGCGAGCTTGTCGCGTCCGGCGGGCGTGATCCAGTCCGTGGTCCACGGAGGGTCGAGCACCGTGCGGACCACCACGCGCTCGAAGCCGGCTGCCTTCAGACGAGCATCGACGTCGGCGCGCATTTCCGCCATGGCCGGGCAGCCCGAGTAGGTGGGCGTCAGGCTCGCGACGACAGTCCCGTCCGCGTCGACGGTGACCTCCCGCAGCACGCCCAGGTCTGCAAGGGTGAGCATGGGCAGTTCGGGGTCCGGCACCTGCTCGGCGATGGACCGGGCATGGGTTTCGTCCAGGAGGGTGGTCACCATGTCGCCTCCGGGTGTGCGCGAGCCACGCTCTGCAGCTCGGTCAGCAGGGGAGCCAGGTGCTCTGTGCGGTCCCCGTCGCGCCCGGAACCGGGCAGCGGCTTGCCAGAGGGCATCGGCAGTCCGGCCGCTTCGGTGACCTGCCGCAGCACTGCCAAGACCTCGTCCCTGACGTCGTAGGCCGTGAACAGCTCGCCCAGGTAGGGGCCGATGTGCCGCAGGGCTGCCTGCGCCCGGCCGTGGGATTCCTCCGTGCCGTCGCCCAGGCGAACGACCCACTCGGCCGCGTACTGGCGGTGGTACGCCAGTTCCTTCACACCCTTCGCCGCGATGGCAGCGAGCACCGGGTCCGGGGATGCCGTGAGCTTCTCGAACTGCGCGAGCCGCCAGCTGGAAAGCACCAGGAGCCGCACGATGGAGAACGCGAAGTCACCATTGGGCAGTTCGGCCAGGCGCACGTTCCGGAAGTCTTCCGCGTCGCGGAAGTAGGCGTACGAGTCCTCGCCCCGACCCGTCCCGTCGATCTGGCCGCAGCGCGCGTACAGCAGGCGGGCCTGGCCGATCAGGTCGAGGCCGATGTTGGCGAGCGCCACCTCCTCCTCCAGCTCCGGGGCACGGGTAGTCCATTCGGCCAGGCGCTGGGCGGACACCAGGGCGTCGTCACCGAGTGCCAGACAGCACGCAGCCACCTCCCCGGTGTCGACACCCTCGGGCACCGAGGTGTCCACGCCGTGCAGCGGGTCCTCGAAACCCGTACCGAAGGCCCAGCGGGCGTCGCTGTCCCCGTGCCCTTCGGCCAGGGACAGGTAGACGTGATCGTCGGTCATTCCTGCTCCTAGATGTGCGGGACGTCGTCGGGGATGTCGTAGAACGTCGGGTGCCGGTAGACCTTGTCGACGCTGGGGTTGAAGAAGGGATCCTTCTCGTCACGCGTGGACGCGGCGATGTGATCCGAGCGCACGGCCCACAGACTCACTCCCTCATTGCGACGCGTGTACAGGTCGCGGGCGTGGGTGAGCGCCATCCGGTCATCGGCAGCACGCAGCGAGCCCACATGCACGTGATTGAGGCCCCGCTTGCTGCGCACGAAGACCTCGTACAGCGGCCAGTCGTGCCTCGTTCCATCCGCCCCGTTCATGCCACTGCTCCCTTCTGAGCCGCCGCACGCTTGGCCGCGTGGACGCTCGCTGCCTCGCGCACCCAGGCGCCCTCTTCGTGTGCGGCCCGGCGCCGCTCCACGCGCTCTTCGTTGCACGGCCCGTCGCCGGCGATGACCTGCTTGAACTCGGACCAGTCGGGCGTGCCGAAGTCGTGGTGTCCGCGCTCGGCGTTCCAGCGCAGCTGCGGGTCGGGAAGCGTCACGCCGAGCTTCTTCGCCTGCGGGACCGACATGTCCACGAAGCGCTGGCGCAGCTCGTCATTGCTGTGCCGCTTGATCTTCCAGGCCATCGAGGCGGCCGAGTTGGGGGAGTCCTCGTCGGGCGGGCCGAACATCATCAGCGACGGCCACCACCAGCGGTTCACGGCGTCCTGCACCATCTCCCGCTGCGCATCGGTGCCGCGCATCATCGTCATCAGCAGCTCGAATCCCTGCCGCTGGTGGAAGGACTCCTCCTTGCAGATCCGCACCATCGCCCGGGCGTACGGCCCGTACGAGCTGCGGCACAGCGGCACCTGGTTGCAGATTGCCGCACCGTCCACGAACCAGCCGATCACGCCGACGTCGGCGAAGCTCAGGCTCGGGTAGTTGAAGATCGAGGAGTACTTCTGGCGCCCCTCGATGAGCTTGTCCGTGAGCTCGGAGCGGTCCGCGCCGAGGGACTCGGCCGCGGAGTACAGGTACAGGCCGTGGCCGGCCTCGTCCTGCACCTTCGCGAAAAGGATCGCCTTGCGGCGCAGCGACGGTGCGCGAGTGATCCAATCGCCCTCCGGCTGCATGCCGATGATCTCCGAGTGCGCGTGCTGCGCGATCTGGCGGATCAGCGTCTTCCTGTACGGCTCCGGCATCCAGTCACGCGGCTCGATCCGCTGGTCCTTCGCGATCGTCGCGTCGAAATGCGCCTGGAGCTCCGGCCCGGCGCAGCCTGCGGCTGACCATGCGGAGTCTGTCGTGGTCATCTGCCACTCTCCCTACCGACCGTTCGTTCGGTCAATGATGCGAGTATTCCCCTGCTCCGGCAAGTGCCGGTCAGTGATCAGCGTCCGGAGAAGGACGGCTTCCTTCCGGCGAGGAAGGACCGCACTGCCTTCCTGTGGTCCTCGGTCGTGCCCAGACGCTCCTGAGCTGCCGCCTCGCGATCCAGCACCGTGGCGAGGCTCTTGCCGGCCGCATTCCGCAACAGCGCCTTGACCTCGCCGTATGCGGCGGTGGGGCCCGCGGCCAGTCGGCGGGCAAGATCCAGGCCCTCCGCGGCGGCGCCGCCGTCCGGCACGACCCGATGGACAAGTCCCCACTGCCGGGCTTCCTCGGCACTGAAGCGGTCCCCGAGGAGCATCAGGGCGGCTGCGCGCGATGGGCCGACAGCCTGCGCCAGTGTGCTGCTCAGGCCGCTGTCTGCAGCCAGCCCGATCCCGGTGAACGCTGTCGAGAAGTGAGCCCTTGCTGCCGCGACCCGCACATCGGCGCAGAGCGCGATCCCCAGCCCGGCACCGACACAGGCACCCTCGATGGCGACGACGACCGGCTGTGGGAGCTCGTGCAGCGCCTCCACCAGCGGGTTGTACTCGTCGCGCACGATCTCGAAGGCCGAGGCCGGTCTGCTCTCAAGGGCTTGGGCGTGCTCCTTGAGATCCTGCCCGACACAGAAGTTGCGGCCCTGGGCGGTGAGCAGCACCGCCCGGACCTGTTCCTTCTCGTTGTGCACCCGGCGTACGGCGGCGAGCAGCCCGAACCGCAGAGCAACGTCGAGCGCGTTCCCGGCGGAGGGCCTGCGCAGTTCGATGCAGGCGACGCCCTCGTCCAGGGTGTATCCCACGCTGCCGCGTGATTCCCCGGTCGCAACCGATTCGGTCGTGGTCACTGCCATCGATAGAACCCTTGTCCTGTCTTGCGGCCCAGCTCGCCGCGGGCGACCTTCTCGCGCAGCAGCTGGGGCGGTGCGAAGCGCTCGCCGAGCGTGGCGTGCAGGTATTCGGCGATGGCCAGCCGTACGTCGAGTCCGACCAGGTCGGTCAGGCGCAGCGGTCCCATCGGATGCTTGTAGCCGAGCTGCATGGCGTCGTCGATGGCTTCCGGTTCCGCGACACCCTCCTCGACCATGCGGATCGCCTCCAGGCCGAGCGCGACGCCGAGGCGGCTGCTGGCGAAGCCGGGGGAGTCCTGGACGATGACGTCCTTCTTGCCGAGGGAGTGCGTCCAGTCGAGGGCGGCCTGCACGGTCTCGGCCGCGGTGTCGGGGGCGACGACGACCTCGACCAGCTCGGAGGCAGGTACGGGGTTGAAGAAGTGCATGCCCAGGAAGCGGCCCGGCAGCGCGAGGGTGGCCGCGAGGTCGGTGACCGACAGCGAGCTGGTGTTGGTGGCCAGCACCGTCGTCGCGCTCACTGACTTCTCGGCGTCGGCCAGGAGCCGGGCCTTGAGAGCGGCGTTCTCGGGTACGGCCTCCACGACCAGCCCTGCCTCCGCCGGCAGATCGCCCACCGCGTTCACCGTCGCCACCCGGGCCATCACCTGCTCCACGGGCTCGGCGAGTCCGCCTCGCTCGGTGGCCCGCTTCAGGCCGGTGGCGACGCGGTCCAGTGCGGCGGCCGCTGCCTGCTCGTCGCTCTCGACGATGGTCACGGACGAGCCGGCGGCTGCGAAGGACTGCGCGATGCCGGCGCCCATCCGGCCTCCGCCGATCACTGCGACGACCGCGGGCGGGGACGGCTGGGCAGGCGTCGATGTGGGTGCTGGGGTCATGCCCGGCTCCTCTTCTCCAGGAAGCGTGTCATGCGGTCCTTCTTGTCCGGGCCCTCGAAGAGCACCGCCTGCGCCAGATCGTCGGCGACCGGATGGGCGCCGGGGGAGTCGACCACCAGCTTCGTCAGACGCAGGGCCGTGGCCGATGAACGCGCCATGCGGTCGAGTAGGTCGTGGGCCGCGTCCAGCAGCTTCTCGGCCTCTACGACGTCGATGACGAGCCCTGAGGCGAGCGCCGCCTGGGCATCGAGGTTCCGCCCCGCAAGCAGTACCTGCTTGGCGACCGACTCGCCGACCAGCTCGGGCAGTCGCCAGCAGGCGCCCGCAGCGGCGAGGATGCCGAGCCCCGGCTCAGGGTTGCCGAAGACGGCATGGGGTCCGGCGATACGGATGTCGCAGGCGTAGGCCAGTTCCGCCCCACCGCCCAGAGCCCAGCCTTCGACGGCCGCGACCGTCGGCATCGGCAGTCGCCGGACTCGCTCGAACAGGCGACTGTTGATGCCCTGGAGAGCCTCGTCCCGGCCACGCCGCAGCAGCTCTGCGATGTCGGCGCCGCCCGCGAAGACGTTGCCGTGCCCCGTGAGAAGCAGCAGCCTCGGCTCGCGCTCCAGCAGGGCGCACACATCGTGAAGCTCGTCGATCATCTGCCCGCTGATGGCGTTGCGGGCCTCGGGCCGGTGCAGCGTGACGACCACACGGTCCTCACGCTCCTCCACCAGAAGAGTCTCGTACGTCATGCGCGTCACACCCGCTCCACCAGCATCGCGACGCCCTGGCCGACACCCACGCAGAGCGTGGCCAGGCCTCGGCGGGCATCCTCACGCTCGAGCCGTCCGAGCAGCGTCAGCAGGATGCGGGCGCCGGAAGCGCCAAGCGGATGACCGAGGGCGATGGCGCCGCCGTCAGCGTTGACCCTTTCCTCGTCGAGCTCGAGGCGGCGGATCACCGCCAGAGCCTGCGCGGCGAACGCCTCGTTGAGCTCGATGGCGTCCAGGTCCCCGACCTGCCACCCGGCACGGGCGAGGACCTTCTCCGTGGCCGGGACGGGGCCGAGACCCATGAGATTGGGCTGCACACCCGCTGAAGCGGACGTGATGATCCGGGCCCGCGGGGTGAGCCCGTAGCGCTCCACGGCCGCCGCGCTCGCCAGCACCAGGGCGGCGGCGCCGTCGGAGAGCGGCGAGGAGGAACCCGCGGTGACGATGCCGTCCTTGCGGAAGATGGTGCGCAGCGCACCGAGCTTGTCCAGCGTTGTTCCGGCACGCGGCCCTTCGTCGCGGGTCACCTCACCGTCTGCCACCGCAACGGGCACGATCTCCCTGTCGAAGCGGCCCGCGTTCTGGGCCGCGATGGCGCGCTGGTGGCTGCGCAGCGCGAACGCGTCCGACTCGGCACGGGTGATGCCGTCCAGGGCCGCGACCTCCTCGGCGGTTTCCCCCATCGAAAGGGTCACCTTCACGGTCTTCGGACCTGCACCTTCAGGGACGGCCCTGTCGCTGGCGGTGAACCGCGGGTTGGTGAAGCGCCAGCCCAGCGAGGTGTCGTGCGTCTGGCCCGGCTTGGCCCACGGGGTTCCGGGCTTCTCCATGACCCAGGGGGAGCGGGTCATGGACTCCACACCGCCGGCGATGACCAGCTCCGCCTCACCGGAGCGAATCGCCTGCGCCCCGCAGGCCACGGCGCTCAGCCCGGAGGCGCACAGCCGGTTGACGGTGTAGCCGGGAACGGTGTGGGGGAGCCCGGCGAGCAGCACCGCCATGCGTGCCACATCCCGGTTGTCCTCGCCGGCCTGGTTGGCGGCGCCCAGGATGACCTCCTCGACGGCCTCGGCCGGGATCCCCGAGCGGCGGACGGCCTCGCCGACGGCGAGGGCCGCGAGGTCATCGGGGCGTACGGAGGCCAGGGCGCCGCCGTAGCGGCCCTGGGGGGTGCGTGCTCCGTCGATCAGGTAGACCTCGTCAGGCATCGGTGGACTCCTCGGCGGGTACGGGCCGGCGTGACTGCAGCGTGGCGAAACGGCCGGTGACGAAGGCGGGGTCGGACAGCGTGGCGCTTGCTGCGGGGTTGGCCGCGCTGCCGTGGAAGTCGCTGAACGCGGCGGACTGGTTGACGAAGATCGCCCCCGTGAGGTTTTCCGACAGGTGCACGCCGGCATCCAGGGCCGCCGACTCGGCCGCCGCCAGCACGTCTTCGCTCGTGGAGTGGACGCCGGCCGTCAAAGCGCCGTGCCGACGCACCGTGTCACGGAAGATCTGCAGGCTGTGCTCGGTGGAATCGGTGCTGATGACAAAGGAGACGGGGCCGAACCACTCGCGGGAGTACGCCTCTTCGTCGGCCCTGGCGTCCAGGCGGGCAAGCAGCGGCGTGCGGACCACCGCCCCCGGGGAATCGGGGTGCTCGAGGGACGTGGAAGGACGCACCGTACGCCCCAGGGAGGCGGCCAGCTCCAGGCGCTCAAGCACGCCGTTGTTCACGACCGCCCCGAGAACGCCCGCCGCGCGTGCCGGATCGGCGAGCAACTTGTCCAGCGCGGCGGCGAGATCATCGGCGAACTCGTCAGCGGTCCGCACTCCCTGATCGGTGG
The DNA here is from genome assembly GCF_053616475.1 of Streptomyces sp. NPDC055815. Lineage (NCBI taxonomy): Bacteria > Bacillati > Actinomycetota > Actinomycetes > Kitasatosporales > Streptomycetaceae > Streptomyces > Streptomyces sp. NPDC055815. The sequence goes on from NZ_JBSHDU010000024.1 coordinate 57,443, forward strand.
CGATGCCCGTGAGGGGAATCAGCAGGTTCTGGGGAGTGGTGCACATCTGTCCGCTGTACAGGGACAGAGAGAAGGCCATGTTGCGCAGCAGGCCCTGGTAGTCGTCCGTGGAGTCCAGCACGACGGTGTTCAGCCCGGCCTTCTCCGTGTACACGGCAGCCTGGCGGGCGTTGGACTCCAGCCAGTTGCCGAACTCGGTGGATCCGGTGAAGTCGATGACCCGCACGTCCTCATGCAGAGCGAGGAAGCCTGCTGTGCGGTCCTCGGGCGTCTCCGCGGCGAGCACCACCACGTTGGGGTCGAACCCCGCCTCGGCCAGCACTTCACGGGCGATGCGCACCGTGATGGCGAGCGGCAGCACCGCACTGGGGTGCGGCTTGACGATGACCGGATTTCCCGTGGCGAGCGAAGCGAACAGGCCCGGATAGCCGTTCCAGGTCGGGAAGGTGTTGCAGGCGATCAGCAGAGCCACACCGCGGCCGACCGCGGTGAACTTCTTCTGCATCACCAGCGGGCCGCCCTTGCGCTGGGGCTTGCTCCAACGCGCCGATGCCGGATGTCGCTTCTGCTCCGCCCAGGCGTAGGCGACCGCTTCCAGACCGCGGTCCTGCGCGTGCGGGCCGCCGGCCTGGAAGGCCATCACGAAGGCTTGGCCGGTCGTGTGCTGAACGGCGTGAGCGATCTCGAAACTCGCCTCGTTCAGCCGGGACAGGATCTCCGCGGCGACACCTGCGCGAACGTCGGGATCTGCGTCGCGCCAGGCGGCCGCGGCGGCCCTGGCGGCGGAAACCGCCTCGTCCGGCGAGACGCGGGGATAGGTGATGCCGAGGGGGAAGCCGTACGGAGAGGTCTCCGCCGGCGACAAGCGCCCCTCGCCCGGATGCCCCGGGAGGTCGAACGGCTCACCGATCTGGTCCTGGAAGGTTGTCTCCCCGTTCTTCGCGGCGTCCGCGCCGTACACCGATCCACTGGGCGATTCCGGGTACGGAGTCCAGTGGTCACGGTTCGCGGTGGCGGCCACGGCCTGCTCTAGCAGCAGGCGATGGCGCGCGAAGAAGTCGGGGCCCTTGGTGATCTTCTGCAGCATGTGGTCCACCTCTTGACAGGCAGTGGTGTTGCTGGATTACTAGGCCGTGCCGCACGCTAACCGAATGTTCGGTCGGTTCACAAGGTGGGTGGAACAGTGAAGCAGACCACTGACACGGATCCCGGGCCGGTGGAGAAGATGCTCGCCGCCGACGAGGCCTCACAACGGCTCGGTATCGAACTTCTGGAGCACAGCACAGGGACCGCAGTGCTCCGCATGACCGTCAAACCTGACATGGTCAACGGGCACAAAATCGCCCACGGCGGGTACCTGTTCCTGTTCGCCGACACCGCCTTCGCCTGCGCCTGCAACAGCCACGGCCCCGTCACAGTCGCGGCCGGGGCCGACATCGACTTCATCGCACCCGCATACGAGGGCGATGTGCTGGTGGCCACAGCCAAGGAGCGCACCAGGTTCGGCCGTAGCGGCATCTATGACGTGAGCGTGCTGCGCGGCGACGAAGTGATCGCGGAATTCCGCGGCCGCAGCCGCACCATCCGGAGTACGGGAACGAAGGAGTCGCGATGAGCAGCGAACCGATGAAGCCGACGCCCAGAGGAGCCCGCCTGGGAGAACCGCTCCCCGAGGAGCTTCTCGACGACACCGAGCGGATGCCGCGCGAGGAGCTGAGAGCAATTCAGCTCGAGCGCCTGCAGGTGACGTTGCGCCACGCCTACAACAACGTGGAGCTCTACCGGAAGAAGTTCGACGACGCCGGCGTCAAGCCCGACGACTGTCGCTCCCTCGAGGACCTTTCCCGGTTCCCCTTCACCACCAAGGCAGACCTGCGGGACACCTACCCCTTCGGCATGTTCGCCGTCCCCATGGCCGACGTCCGCCGCGTGCATGCCTCCAGCGGCACCACCGGCCGCCCCACTGTTGTCGGTTACACCGAGAACGACCTGGATATGTGGGCCGATGTGGTTGCCCGTTCGATCCGCGCCGCAGGCGGCCGCCCCGGGCACAAGGTCCACATCTCCTACGGATACGGGCTGTTCACCGGCGGGCTCGGCGCCCACTACGGCGCTGAGCGGGCCGGATGCACGGTTATCCCCGCCTCCGGCGGCATGACCGCCCGCCAGGTGCAGATCATCCAGGACTTCCAGCCCGAGATCATCATGGTGACACCCTCATACATGCTCACCCTGCTCGACGAGTTCGAGCGCCAGGGCATCGACCCGCGCTCCACCTCCCTCAAGGTCGGCATCTTCGGCGCCGAGCCGTGGACCGAGGAGATGCGCCGCGAGATCGAAGACCGCATGGACATCCACGCCGTCGACATCTACGGACTGTCCGAGGTGATCGGCCCGGGTGTCGCCCAGGAGTGCGTCGAGACCAAGGACGGCCTGCACGTATGGGAGGACCACTTCTACCCCGAGGTCGTCGACCCGATCTCCGGTGAAGTCATGGCCGAACAGGAGGAGGGCGAGCTGGTCTTCACCTCCCTCACCAAGGAAGCGCTGCCGATCATCCGCTACCGCACGCGCGATCTGACCCGCCTGCTGCCCGGCACCGCGCGCCCCGCCTTCCGGCGCATCGAGAAGATCACCGGACGCAGCGACGACATGATCATCCTGCGCGGAGTGAACGTCTTCCCCAGCCAGATCGAAGAGATCGTCCTGCGCGTACCCGAGGTGGCCCCGCACTTCCAGATCCAGCTGAGCCAGCGCGGCCGGATGGACCACATGACGGTCCGCGTCGAGGCCCGCCCCAACACCGGACCCGAGCAGCGCGAAGCGGCGGCCAAGGCGATCGCCACAGGCATCAAGGACGGCATCGGTGTGACCGTCGAGGTGGAAATCGTCGATCCCGAAACGCTGGAGCGCTCGCTCGGAAAGCTCCGCCGCATCAAGGATCTGCGCAAGGCATGATCCCGTGCCTTGACACAATGGCCCGGTGAGCAGAACGCCCATGCGAGACGCTGCCGACCGTCGAAGCCGGCCCTACTACGACCGCGAATCCCTGGTACAGGCCGCGGTCGTGGTCTTCAACGAGCGTGGCTACGACGGCACGGGCATGGATGAGCTGGGCAGGCGGCTGGGCTTGAGTAAGTCGAGCATCTACCACCATGTCTCAGGCAAGGAGGAGATCCTCGACCTCGCCGTTGTTCGTGCCCTGGACGCCCTGTTCGCCGTGCTCGACGAGGACCCTGGACGGGACGGCACAGCCGTCGCCCGTCTGCGGCACGTCGTCAGACGCAGTGTCGAGGTGCTCGCCGCTGAGCTGCCCTACGTGACGCTTCTGCTGCGGGTCCGCGGAAACAGCGATGTCGAACGCCGGGCCCTGAAACGCCGCCGTGAGTTCGACCAGCGCGTTGCCGAACTGGTGGCGCGCGCGGCAGCTGAGGGAGGGCTACGCCCAGACTTCGACCCGCACTTCACGAGCCGGCTCCTGTCCGGCGCGGTCAACTCCCTCATCGAGTGGTACCAGCCCGAAGGGGACCTGCCCGTGGGTACGCTGGCGGACGCCATGACCGCGGTCCTCTTCGACGGCTTGCGCGCCCGCTCCGAGAGCTGATCCGCGCCGGCCCTGACCCCTCGCACGGTCGCCCGACCTCAGCCGCCGGGAGCGGAGCGGTTGTACTTCTTCCGGCGCATCACCCCCGACGGCCAGCCGTGAGCCGAACCGCGTAGGGCCGCTCCCTCATGCATAACTCGCGTACTGCGCATCTGGATGGGCCCTTCACCGCGGGGCAGCGGTGACGGCCGTCAGACGCTGAAGCGGGATACGGCTCGCTCGTCCCAGGTCATGCCGAGGCCAGGCCCTCGTGGGGTGATGCTGCCATCGACGAGCTGTACGGGCTCGGCCAGCAGGGGGTTGGCGAGGTGGGTCAGGGCCTCGTTGAGGTGTCGGCACACCCTGCTGCGTGCCCTTGCGGAACACTGCCCCATTGAGTTGATTGGTCTCGGTGGGGCGCCCGCGCAGGAGGTCCTGCAGCATGGAAGGAAGGTGGTGGGGGGACCCGGGGCGGGTTTGGTCCAGGGCGTCCTGGAGCGGTGTGGACCTCGCTTGCCGACAGCCTGACACCGTCGGCGTGCGCGACCGCGACCACCTCGTCCAGCACGGGGGAGACGAGCCGGTCCAGCTGCGCATACTCGCTCAGCATGCCGACCGGCACCCGGATCAGGGCGGACAATGCGTTCAGCACACAGTTGAAGGCCACTTTGGTCCAGACGATGCGACTCACGTCCGCGGAGCGTTCGGCCCGTAGGCCGGCCTCCGCCATGACGCGCACGATGCGCGAGACGCCTCGTCGGCGCCCTGTGCTCGTGGAGCTTCCACCAGCTCGGCCGGTACATCGAGTACAAGGCCAGGCGGGTCGGGGTGCCGCTGGTGTACGTCGATCCGGCGTACACCAGCCAGCAATGCTCCGAGTGCGGCCACATCGACCGGAAGAACCGCGTCGACCAGGCGACGTTCGCGTGCCGGGCCTGCGGGTCCCTCATGCACGCGGTCCCGCAACATCGGCCGCAAGGCCGAGACCGTGTGGACTGCGGGGCGTGAGTCACGCGTCCCTGCCACCCCGTAACGGGTGTCTGGACGGAGGAGCCAACCCAGCAGCCAGTTGGGCACTACCTCCAAGCCCGGTCCTTCAGGGCCGGGTCAAGTTGACCGCTCCCATTGCGCGGTCGATGAGTACAGCGAGCGGAACGGCTCCGTTGCAGGCCGTCCAGGTGACCGAAGCCGCGTCCTCGCAGGCGAGGGCTGAGGCGACGAGCGCGCGAGCACGGGGGTCGTCGACGGCGGCCGGGTCGATGCCGAGTCTTCGGGAGACCTCCGGCACGAGCAAGTCCTGCCATGCCTGCTGCTTCTCCCAGCGGCGCGCCTTCAAAGACGGGGTCTCGTCGAGCATCCGCACGTACGCCAAGGTCTTCTCGGGTTCGTCGGCATTGAACTCGGTGAGGACGTCGAAGGCGCGGCGCAGCGAATCCCAGGGCCGCTCGTCCTCAGGGCGCTCGGTCAAGCGCCTGGCGACATCGTGGCCGAGGCCATCGAGATCACTGAGGACGACGTCCTCCTTCGTCCCGAAGTAGCGGAAGAAGGTTGCACGCGACAGTCCCGCCTCGGCGGCGATCTGATCGACGGTCGTCTTGTCGAAGCCCTGCTCGGCGAAGAGGCGGAATGCCACGGCGCTCACTTCCGCCCGCATTGCCTGGCGGGTCCGGTCGCGCAGCGTCGAGGGTGCCGCACGGCGTGCGGGAGGTCTCGATTTATCAGCCATTCCAGGAAGTCTACCCTCCAGGCTCATTTTGAGACTCAGTCTCACAGTGATGTAGCGTCTCTCGCGTAGACCTCGTTTCGCTTCTGGGGAGTATCCGCATGAGCAAGATCTGGTTCGTGACCGGTTCGTCCCGCGGCTTCGGCCGTCATTTCGTCGAGGCGGCCCTGTCTCGCGGTGACAAGGTCGCGGCGACCGCCCGCAGCACCGAATCCTTGTCGGACCTGGTCGCCGCGCACGGTGACCAGGTCCTTCCGCTGGCCCTGGACGTGACCGACAAGGCCGCCGTCGCGGCGACCGTCAAGCAGGCCCATGAGCACTTCGGGGGCCTTGACGTCGTCGTCAACAACGCTGGCTACGGCCTGTTCGGCGCTGTCGAGGAACTCAGCGAGCAGGAGGTCCGCGCCCAGTTCGAGACCAACTTCTTCGGCGCCCTGTGGGTCACCCAGGCGGTCCTGCCGTACCTGCGCACCCAGGGCAGCGGACACATCGTGCAGATTTCCACCGTCGGCGGTGTCACCTCCTTCCCTACCCTCGGCGGCTACAACGCCTCGAAGTGGGCCCTGGAGGGCCTGAGCGAGGCCCTGGCTCAGGAGGTCGCCCCGTTCGGGGTCAAGCTCACCCTGGTGGAACCTGGCGGCTTCGCCACGGACTGGGCAGGATCCTCCGCGGCCCAGGCCCAGCCGCTGCCCGTCTACGACGGCGCCCGCGACGCTGTCATCGCTGCTTTCGCAGGGCTCAAGGTGGGCAACCCCGCGGCCGCTGGCCCGGCGCTGCTGAAGATCGTCGACGCCGAAAATCCCCCACTGCGGGTCTTCTTCGGCACCGCCCCGCTCCAGGTCGTCCCTCACATCTACGCCGAGCGGCTCAAGACCTGGGAGGAGTGGGCCGAGGTGTCCACCGAGGCCGAAGGCGCGCCCGCCTGAAATCAGTGACCTCGGCTGCGAGCAAAGTGCCCGGCACCCCGCCGCCGTCCCTGCGTGACCGCTGGGCTCTCCCAGCAGTCCGTCCGCGGCCCGCCCCCACACGCAAGGGCCGCTCGACCGCACAAAGCCAACACCTGATCATGGAGCACACAGTGACCTTGTCCACCCCCCGGGAAACGGGCCCCAACCGTTCTGAAAAGACCGACCACAGCGCGGACAACCCCGTCGTCCTCACCGGCGGCACGGTGCTGACCTGCGACCGAGAGGACACCGAGGCCGAGGCGATCGCGATCGCCGGCGGTCGAATACTGGCCGTCGGCGACCTGGAAACCGTCCGCTCGGCCGCCGGCTCCGAAGCCCGGGTCGTGGACCTGGACGGCGCGACCGTTCTGCCCGGCCTCATCGACACCCACCCCCACGTGCTGCACCTGGGAGTCATGGCCTACCCGTTGGTCCAGCTGGACGACGCCGTCGACCACGACGACATCGTGGCGAGGATCGCGGCCAAGGCCGCGCAGACCCCAGCCGGGCAGTGGGTCATGACCATGCCCGTCGGCGAGCCCTCATATTTCATCCGTCGTTCCTGGCGGGACCTGCGAGAAGGCGAACTGCCGACCCGTGAAGTCCTGGACCGTGCCACCACCGAGCACCCCGTGCTCATCCAGGCCTGGGGGCCGACCACACCCAACGTGATGGTGTTCAACTCCGCCGGCCTGCGCGCGGTAGGCATCGACAGCAGCACTCCCGACCGCGTGGAAAGCGTCGAGATCGAGAAGGACGCGAACGGCGTTCCCACAGGCCGGCTCTACGGCCGGGTCAACAACATCTACAGCGGGGATCCCTTCACCGAGCAGCTGATGCGGGAGCTGCCCATCTTCGACCCCGCGGCTGTCCTGCCGGGAACCCAGCACGCGATGCGCGAGTACAACGCCCTGGGCGTGACCACGGTCTACGAAGGTCACTCACTGGACTTCCCCGAGATCGGCGCCTACCAGGCGCTGCGCGACGCAGACGCCATGACCCTGCGCGTCCTGTGCTGCCCCGAGGCGCAGCCCAACGGCCTGCCCGGGAGCGCGCCCATCGACGACGAGGCGCTCATCGCCCGCCTGGAGCAGGCCGCGGCCATGGTCCAGCGGACGGACGACATGCTGCGGGTCGACGGCATCTCGTTCGGCCGCGGCGGTCCGATCTCCTCCGGCATGATCCTCATGCGCGACCCCTACCAGGACCCGGACGGCAACCCCACCGTGGGTGCCTCGTTCCTCAGTGCCCAACGAGCCGAGACCATCATCCGGTTCGCCTACGAGCACGGGCTGCGCCTGAACATCGTGACCGCCGGAACCGCCGAGCATGACGTGAACCTGGACGTGCTGGAGAAGCTGGCCGGCGGGGGCACGCTGGACACCGAAGGCCGTGCCTGGCTCCTGCAGCACCTGTACTTCTTCGAGCCGGAGCACGCACGCCGGGCCGCCGCCCTCGGCCTCGATGTCACGACCAGCATGTCGTTCTCCTGGGGCAAGGGCGAGCTGGCCCGCGAGCGGATCGGCGAGCACATGCTCGAGCACCTCATCCCGCTCCGGAGGCTGCTCGACGCCGGCCTGCGGGTCGGCTGCGGAACCGACTGGGGACCGAAGAACGTTTTCGAGCACATCGCGCTCGCCGTCGAGCCCACCTACGCGGGCACCGGCGCCAAGGCCCCGACCCCGGGCATCAGCCGCAAGGAAGCCCTGGCGATGTGGACCCGCGACGCCGCCCACGTCCTGCGCTGGGAGGGCATCGGATCGCTCGAGCCCGGCAACTGGGCCGACCTCGTCGTGGTCGACCGCAATCCGCTGACCTGCCCGGTCGAAGACCTGCCTGCCACCGAGGTCTGGGCGACGCTGCTGGCCGGCGAGCTCGTACACGGCAGCCTCGAGTAGCGACGAACGCCCGGGTTCGCCAAGAGGAAATCCCGGAAGCACACCTGGCCCGGCGCGACCGCAATGTTCGCGCCGGGCCAGCTCACGTCACTGCGCAAGGAAACTCGCAGCGGACGTGGTCACCGCTCGATGATTGGAAGCACGAGCCGGCTGGGGTGCACCCGCCCGTGGTGGACGGTGTTCACAGCCGGCACCATGTCCGCCAGCCGCTCCTCGGCGATTACACCACCGGTGTTGCTGTTGCGGTCGTAGCGGGGGAAGTTACTGCTGGAGACCTCCAGCCGGATCTGGTGCCCCGGCAGGAACACGTTGGAGGTGGCGCCCAGGTCCACGGTCAGCTCGGTGATCTCACCCGGGGTCAGCGGCTCGGGTTCGGTGAGGGAGCGGCGGTAGCGGGCCCGCAGGATCCCTTCGCAGAGCAGGACGGCCCGGCCGTCCGGGTGGACGTCGACGAGCTTGCCGGTGAAGTCGGTGTCCACGGCCGACGAGGACACGAACAGCTTCAGTGCCACATGGCCGGTGACCTCGACCGGGGCGGTCAGCTCCGGGGTGGTGAAGCACAGCACGTCGTCGCGGGACTCGACCACCCGCTGGTCGAGCGGCCCCGCGTCCGTTCCGGTTGCCGCGCCCAGGACCGGCCCGCCGATGCTCGGCACGGGGCGGAGCGGGTCGTAGAGGTACGTGTCGTGTCCCTCGTCGGCCGGCGTTTCGACGGACAGCAGCCCGTCGCCTGCGGCGGAGTGCGCACCCGCAGTGCTGGACAGGTGGTAGTCGGTGTAGCGGGTGTCTGGCAGCGGCCAGTCCGCCTCGTCGCGCCACTCGTCGAGGCCCATGACGAAGATCCGTACGGGGTGGTCGTCGTCGACCACGTCGGTCCGCCCGCGCAGCCACCGGTCGAAGAACGCCACGTGCCGCTCGGTGATCTCGGCGAACTGGAACGCGGACAGCGGGCCGTGGTCGCGGCCCGGGAAGGTACCGGACCGGTGCTCACCCATGTGCGCCCAGGGCCCGATGATCAAGCGCTGCCCGGCGCGGGCCTCGGCGCTGCCGCCGCGCTCGCGCATCGTCCGGTAGGCCTGCAGGGTGTTCGGCAGGAACAGGTCGTACCAGCCGCCGACGTTGAGCGCGGGGACGGTGACCCGCTCCGGGGTCTGGAGGGCCGACATGTCCGTCCAGTACGCGTCGCGGGTCGGGTGAGCCAGGACGTCCGCGAGCGCGGGCATCCTGGAGCGCACCCACGGATGGTCGCGCAGCGGTGTGGCCGCGAAGGCCTCCGGCAGGGTGGCAACGTGCCCGAGGGCCGTTCCGATCTCCGCCGGATCGCCCTTGCCGAGGGTGAGGTCGCGCACCACCGCGTTGGTCGAGAGCATCGTCGTCCACGTCAGCAGTGTGTCCAGCGACAGCGCACCGCCGGGCGAGTACCAGGGGGCGAGGTACGGGTCCGCGGACGCGGTCAGTGGCGCGATCGCCGCCAGCCCCTCGATACCGGCGGCTGCGGCGTGCCACTGCACCATCCCGACGTAGGAGGTTCCCAGCATGCCGACGGTGCCGTTGCACCAGGGCTGCTCCCGCAGCCAGGCCACGGCGGCCGCGCCGTCGCCGGCCTCGTCGACGTGAGGTGTGAAGGATCCCTCGGATCGGAACGTCCCGCGACAGGACTGGTAGACGACGGCGTACCCGGCCTCCACCAGGGCGTGGACGTTGGCCGAGATGTCGTCGACGAGGACGTTGAGATCGTCCTTGCCGTACGGGGTTCGGGCGAGCAGGACCGGTGTCGGCTCCGCGACGTCCGGGCGCCACACGTTGGTGGCGAGCGGCGTGCCGTCGTGCCCCGGAACCAGGATCTCTGTATCGATCAGGATGCGCATGGTGTCCCCTTGATTCGGGCGGGTCGGAGGTCGGCGCCGACGGCGCTCGCGAAGCCCATGGCGGCTTCGAGGAAGGCGGCGTTGAGGGCCTTCTCGTCGACGAAGGTGGCGGCACGGTCCTCGACCAGGATCCGTCCGTCCACCACGACGGTGTCGATGTCGCTGCTGCCGCCCGTGATGAGGAAACTCTGCAGCGGCCGGTTGGTGCCGACGCAGCGGTAGTCGTCGATCGGCACCGTGCAGAAGTCGGCTTGCATGCCCGGCCGCAGCATGCCGATCCGGTCCGACCAGCGCAGCGCCTCGGCGCCCGCCCGGCTGGCCATGGACAGTGCCCGCATCGGGGTGACGACCGTGGGATTGGAGGCAGTCTCCCCGTAAGCGAGCCAGGCCATCCGCATCGACTCCGGCAGGCCGCCGATCGGGAGGTCGAAGCCGTCGGAACTCAGCGAGATGCGCGCGCCGTCCGCGAGGAACCGCAGGACCTGGCGGGTCGTGGTGATCACGCCTTCGCCGGCGGCTCCGTAACGCTGCGGGGAGTGCGTGACATGCACACCCGCGTCGAGCAGCCAGGCGTACTCGTCGTCATCGGCGAACGCGGTGTGCGCCGAGATCAGCCGGGATGACAGCACACCCAGCCGGTGCAGACGCTCGATCGGGCGTGCCCCGAAGTGCCGCGTCGAAGCGGCCGACTCGTTCGCTGCCAACGCGACGTGAGAGCCCCACGGGGTGTCGAACCGTTCGGCCAGCGCGGCGACGCCGAGCAGCAGCTCGTCGCTGGCGTTGGCGCCGAACAGCGCGGACGGCATTGCCCGCAGACGGCCCGAGGGGTCGTCCCCGTACGTGGTGAGCATCCGCTCGATGGAGGCAAGCATCGCGTCGGTGTCCGCGGTCCGATGGAACCCGTCTTCGCCGGGCCGGCACTCACCGTCCACCCCGTAGGCCGAGACGACACCCCGGATGCCGGTGGCGTGCACCGCGGCGGCCAGCGCCTCCGGCGTGTTCAACGAGCCGAAGTCCGCGACGCAGGTCGTCCCGGACCGCAGCTGCGTAACAAGCGACTGGATCGCGCACACCTGCGCGACCTCCGGCGGCAGCGCGGCGAGCAGGCCGGGGAAGCTGTTGAAAAGCACCGATGCGGCTTCGATGTTCGTGCCGTGCGCGAACTCGCCCGGGACGGTGTCGGCGTCGTCCGGGCCCACGGTCAGGCCTCCCATCGCCCGCATGGCCCCGGCGTCGTGCCAGTGGTCGTTGACCAGTCCCGGCAACACCATCCGGTCCGAGGCGTCGATGTGGCGGATACGACCCACGGCCGGACCGAGGGACGCCTCGGCCGCGTCGACCTCGGCGGACGTGCCGACGGCAGCAATCGTCGACCCGGTCACCAACAATGAGGCGTCGGGCAGGACGGCCCGGTCGGGATCGGCTGTGTAGATGAAAGCGCCGTCGATGCGGAGGCGGTCATATGGTTCGGGTAGCGGAGAAAGCAGCGAACCGGGGTCGGGGGCGCTCACGACCACGCTCCGTTGAGGGGACATTCCAGCGCAGACAGCGGGCCGTGTTCCAAGGCGAAGGCGGCGGGGGTGATTTCGGCGGCTGGTGTAGTTGGCGACGTCGCTCCTGCCGGGGAAGAGGGGTGCTGTGCGCTCCAGTTCTCTCGGACCACGTCCGCCTTCACCGCCGTCGGTGTGTGCTCCATCCGCAGCCTGTCCGCAACCTCATGCATGTGCGTCTACCTTTGGGCTTGACGGGAATTCGTTAGGGGGACCTTGAGGTGAGGTATCGAAGGCCCCTGGCGAGCGGCTGACCTGTCCCATCGCCTCCTCATGGGGCGTCCCGCCAGTCACCAACTGCTTCTCGTGTCACTCGCTCAGGGAGGGTGCTCGGGCTGCAGATGCGACGTGGGGTCGGTCGCAGTCCTCCTGGTGGCGGCGCCGTGAGTGGGGCCGGGGGCCTGTCCGCCTCGGGATGGCCAGGACGCTAGATGCAAGCACCGATCAGAGTCAATAGAGGGTGACAAATTTTTGAACTATTCGTTCATTAATTTGTCGAGTGGTTCAGTATGTGAAGGTGTCCGGCGCCAAGAGCCTTCCGATTGCCTGTTGCCAGGCAGCCGGGCCGTGGGACCCGCTGAACACGCGGGCCCCACGGGGAGAGCACAGGCCTGTCCGGCCAAGGATTCGAGCGGAGGCCCCGCGCTACGCCTGGGAGGGGAGCGAGCCGTCGTCGTGAACCGTGCGGCCGCCAACGTGGGTACGCAGCACGCGGGTCGACGGGAGCGCGTCGATGTCGCAGGTGATCGGATTGCGGTCGACGATGGCGAGATCGGCGTGGTGACCGGGGTTGAGGGTGCCGATGCCGCCCCAGCGAAGTACCTTCGCGCCGGCTGCGGTCCACATCCCGAAGGCCTCGGCGCGTGAGATGACCTGAGCGGGGCCCGCGTTGGTGCGGCCGCTCGGGAACATCTGGTGGGTGACAGCGATCTGCATCTGCTCGAAGGGGTTGGTGGGACCCCAGTCCATGCCGGCGGAGGCGGAGAGCCCGGCGTCGAGGTGGGCGCGGAAGGTATTGAGCTGCTTCAGCGCCTCGGGACCGAAGCGTTCGGCGATCATGTCTCCCTTGCCGAAGGTGAAGCTCGCGCTGACCGTCAGGTCGAAGCCCAGTTCGGCGAGTCGCTTCGACTGGCCCGGACGCGTCATCTCAGCGTGCTGAATCAGGCCGTCCATACGAGCGAGGCCGTGCTTGCGCATCGTCTCTTCCGCCAGCGCGATGTTCTCGTCGTGCTCGTCGGGAGTGATGGAGACGACGTTCAGGCGCAGCCCGTGCTCGGCACAGAAGTCGAAGGCGAGGCGCATGTTCTCCTCGCTGATCGCACGGTGGCCCCTGGTGACGTTCCCGTAGGGATCCTGATAGCCGTCGTGCCACAGGACGTTGCCGCTGTAGCAGGTGCCGTACGTACAGGCAGTGACACCGTCGACGCGCACCCAATCGTCTTCGAGCGTCCGCATCGCCAGTGCGGTCTCCAGCAACGCGCGTGCCTCTTCGACCGACTTGGGCCGATCTCCGGGCAGAGCCGTACCCTGAAGCTCAGGAGCCGCCTGGACGCGCAGATTCAGCAGGCCCTGAGAGCTGAGGGCACGGTAGACGTCGATCTGCGGGATCTCTATGGCATGGCCCTCGTACACCGTGGTGATGCCCATGGCGTTGTAACCCTGGACGGCCTGCAGAAGAGCGTCGACGACGAACTCCCGCTGGATCAGCTCGGGCATCTGCTCCCGAAGGCTGTTGAAGAACGGGTCCTGGTTGTAGTAGCTCGTGACGCTGCCGCGCAGGATGCCGGTGGGCGTTCCCTCGCTGTCCTTCTCGATCCACACGTTGCTCATGCGGTCGGGAGTCGAGGCGGAGATGCCGAACTTGGCCAGGGCCGCGGAGTTCATGGCCACCACGTTCGGCAGCACGGGAGCCACCGCCTGGATCAGAACGGGGTGGTCGGGAGCCGCCCGGTCGAGGACGCGCCGGTCGGGCAGGGCGCCTTCCTCGAGGTCACGCCAGGAGCGGCGGTGGAAGTAGTGATACTCGCCGACCGGGGTGGTCAGGATCCACTCGCCGGCAGGGACCTCCTCCGCCTTCTTCCGGATCGCCGCGACGATGTCAGAGTGGTTGCGCGCCTCCGAGATGTCGACGAGCGGAGCCCGCATCGCGGAGAAGTGCATCAGGTGCGGGTGGGTGTCGATCAGGCCGGGGATGACGGTGGCGCCGTCCAGGCTCTGGCGCTCGACTCCCGATCCCGCCGCGCTCAGGACGTCCGCGTTCGATCCGACCGCGGCGACGCGGCCTCCACGGATGAGGATGGCCTCGGCGGATTCACTGTGGGGGTCGATCACCACCTCCCCGTCCGTGTAGACGACGTCGGCCGGTCCGGCGTGCGATTCGTTGCTCATCGTCACTCTCCTGCCTGCTGCTGAACATGACTGAATCAACCCCCTGAATTAGGGTGCGCCGAATCAATATGAAGCGAACCCGAAAGGGAATTGATAGGGACCCTAACATCACTCTCCCGGCCTCTGGTGCCGGGTAATGCGGAATGTTTTTCATCCCCCCTCGCCCTTGACGCCCCCGGCCTCCGTGTGAACAACATCCGTCCTGACCTGCCCATTTGTGATTTGACATCTCGGTGTGGGTGTGAGCATCAAGGAAATGAATCCGCTTTGGGTGCACGCCCGTCGAGGAATTTCAAATCGCCCCTGCGGTGCGACCCGGCTGCCGGTCCGGAGCCTCGCGAGGACCCGAGATGTATTCTCTGCCGGTCCGGAATCGAGGAAATTGGAAAATTTCGGCTGTCGAGTAGGTCGGTCGCAGTGAGGGGGCGTGATCGATCGGGTTGAGGTCGGGGTCGACCGGCCCGATGGGTACCGCGCAACAGGTTTCAGGGCTGGTCGCCCGCTCGCTCAAGATCTCGACGGCACTCCTGTCCGCGCCGTCCGCAGGGTTCGGAGTCAGGCGGATCCATCCCAGGAACGTTCCAGGAAGAGTGCGACGTCCGCCAGCTCGGGCAGGGCGATCCCGTGCCCCAGGCCTGGATAGAGGCGCTCCTCCAGGCGCGCGCCCGAGTGCTCGCGCAACCACGTCCCGGTGCGCTCCACCAGGTCCGCCGGGATCACGGTGTCCTCGGTGTCGCGCCCCCAGAAGACGGGCACCCCGGTCAACCGGCCCGGCTCCCCGGGCAGCTCGGCGTCCCAAGGCAGAGTGCCCGACAGGAGCGCCGCCGCAGCGAAACGGGCGGGCTGCGCCAGAAGTAGCCCGCCTGCCATGGCCATGCCGCCGGAGAAGCCGATCAGGGAAACGGAACTATGCGACGTTGTGACCGTGTCCAGCCAGCCGAACAGCCACTCTGCGGTAGCTGAGATGGAGTCCGGCAGTGGCCGCCCGATCCCGCGGTTGGCGAACCACGCATAGCCGCCGCCTTCGGCGATCGGCGCGCGCACGAAAGCCACTGTCGCCTTCTCGGGCAGGTGCGGCGCGAGCCGGGCGAACGACTCCTCGTCTGAACCCCGTCCGTGCAGGGCGACCACGAGAGGCGAATCCGGCCTTTCGTCGGGACCGATGGACCAGTGGACCACGGGGGTTGCGGCATACGGCATGGCGAACTCCAGGAAGACGTGGATGTGGTGGGAGGCCGACCGGCGACGGTGGGGTGAAGGGGGGCTGCGCCGCGCACTGCACTCCTCCCGGTCCGGGCACACTCTCACTGCTTGAAAGTTGTAGCAACTGCTATGATCCTTGAAACTTCAAGTTCTCCGTTGTGCGCCCATCTCGGGCTGCCGACCTCAAGGAGCAACCTCTTCATGGCCACCACCGCTGCCTCCCCGTCCCTTTCGGCCGACACGTCCACCGGGCCTGCACCCGTGCCCACGTCACACACCTACGACGCCGGTCTTCTCGTCCTGCGGCTTGCGCTCGGCCTGACCATGGCCGTTCACGGAGCTCAGAAGCTGTTCGGCTGGTTCGGAGGCGGTGGAATCGAAGGAACCGGTCAGTTCTTCGCCGCCTCCGGATACCCCTCGGCCAAGGCGTTCGCCGTCGTGGCCGGCCTGAGCGAGACGCTCGGCGGGCTGGGTCTCGCCGTCGGACTGCTGACGCCCCTGGCCGCTGCCGCCATTGCCGGCACCATGATCAACGCGATCGCCTTGAAGTGGGGCAACGGCTTCTTCGCCCCGACCGGCATCGAGTACGAACTCCTCATCGGCCTCGCCGCCGCTACCCTCGCACTGGCCGGCCCGGGCCGTCTGGCGGTCGACCGGCTGCTGCCCGGTCTGCGTGTGCACCGGCTTGGCTACGGCATTGCCGCCCTGGCCCTGGGCGTGGTCGCGGCCATGGTGATTCTGCTGCTGCGTCACTGACGACCCAGCTGTCCCCGAACGGGCTGACGGGCGACGCATCAGCCGGTGGAACTTCCTCTGGGCCTGACCAGGAAGCTCCACCGGCCTCGCCGGTGTTTCGCCCCGGTAGCGGAGCGATGTGGTTCAGATGTCCTGGGCAGCGGAGCAGGGCGGGAAGACGGGGCCTGAAGGCCCCAGGATGCCGGCGCCCGAGGGGGAGAGATTCCAGCGGTCCGCGCATCATTCCCCGCGATGTGCGCGGCGGCTGTGACGGGTGGTGTCGTTGCCGTCGTGGCAGCAGGGAAGGCGACAGGAAGAACCTCCCAGCCAGAGACAAAGGTGGCCGGTCTCTTCGGGAGTTGGTCGGCAGGGCGGGCGAGGGTGAGGTCCGGGAGCCGGTCCAGGAGCCGCTCGACCGCGGTCTGGCAGATCAGCCGGGCGAGATGGGAGGCGGGGCAGCCGTGAACGCCGGCGGAGAAGGCCAGATGCGCCTTGTTGCCGGCCGCGGAAGCACCGCCGGGCTGGACGGACGGATCGGTATTGGCCATCGCGAAGCTGATCAGGATCGGCACACCAGCACGGAGG
The DNA here is from genome assembly GCF_053616475.1 of Streptomyces sp. NPDC055815. Taxonomy (NCBI): domain Bacteria; kingdom Bacillati; phylum Actinomycetota; class Actinomycetes; order Kitasatosporales; family Streptomycetaceae; genus Streptomyces; species Streptomyces sp. NPDC055815. The sequence continues at coordinate 73,923 of NZ_JBSHDU010000024.1, forward strand.
GAGACCCCTTCGTAGGTCATGTCCCGACGCGGATAGAGCGGGCAGCAGTTGGCCATCGGCGGGTCCGTCCACAGTACGTGGTCCAGCGCGTCACTCACGTGTTGCACCCCGTTGAACACATCCCCCGCGAACCGATCGTCGCCGATCATCAGCATCAGCGCGTTGCCGATGAGGTTGGTGGCGGGATCGCTACCAGCGGCTATGAGAAGGAGGATCGTCTGGACCATCTCGTAGTCGGTGAGCCGGGCAGGGTGGTCTATCAGCCACGAAGTCAGATCCGTACCGGGAGATGCGCGCTTCAGAGCGACCAGCTCCAAGCCCGCGGCGTCCAGCTCGGCGAGGGCTTGGCGGGGGTCCGACGAGGCATCGAAGATCTTGATGAATGCGTCCACCATGCGCCGAGCAACCTCCGGCGGACAGCCGAGCATGTCGATCAGCACTGCGGTGGGTAGTCGGGCGGCGTAGTCCCCGATGAGGTCCGCCTCGCCTCGGTGGGCGAAGGAGTCGATCAGGCAATCGGAGATGCGCGCTGTGGAGCCTGCCACGGCGTGGGTGTCAACACGCTCCAGGCTGTCGGTGATCGCTTGCCGCAGCCGGACGTGCTCCTTGCCGTCCATGAACATCGCGTTCTCGGGCGGCAGCATCATTGCCAGGGCAGGGCTGTCGACGGGTACTTCACCTCTGCGCAGCGCCTCCCAGTTGCTGGGATGCTTGGCGAACTTGCCCGGGTTGTTCCGCAGCAGATGCAGGGCGGCCCGGTAACGAGTGGTGATCATTCCGTGGACGCCGGGAGCGATCTCGACCGGGGCGATCGGGCCCATGGCGCGCAACTGCTCATAGGCTGCCTGAGGGTTCGCGTTGAAGTGGGCGCCATGGAGAGGAGTCGGCCAGGAGGCGGGGAGCGAACCGTGGTCGAACGGGCAGCGACCGGAGGCGGCGTCCGGCTCGGCGTTGCCGGCATCGAACGACGGGCCGGAAGACATGGGGGGCTGACTCATGGGATGGGCTCCGGTTCACGGCTGAGCAGATACTCGACCAGGGCGATCAGCCCCTGCTTGGAGCTATGGCGATCGCGTGCATCGCAGATCACCAGAGGCGTTTCATCGGCCAGGTCGAGAGCGCCGCGTAGCTGCGCTACGGGGTATGCGGGTGCGTCGTCGAACTGGTTGATGGCGATGGCGTATGGGAGACCCAGCTCCTCCACTACACCGATGATGTCGAAGGACTCGGCCAGGCGGCGGGTGTCAGCCAGGACCAGGGCGCCCAGGGCGCCTCGCGTGAGGTCGGCGAGCAGGGGCATGAAGCGCTGCTGGCCGGGAGCGCCGAACAGGTAGAGCACGATTTCGTCGGTGAGGGTGAGGCGACCGAAGTCCATGGCCACGGTGGTGGAGGTCTTCCGCGGAAGGCCCTTGAGGTCGTCCGTGGCCACGCTGGCCTCGGTCATCACCTCCTCGGTGCGCAGCGGACGTATTTCCGACAGGGAGCCGACGAATGTGGTCTTGCCGACTCCGAAATGTCCCGCGACCACGATCTTCACGGCTGCCTCGTTGCCGCGTAGATGCGTGCCGGCGGCTGGGTTAGAGAGCGCGGAGTCCACGGAGCACTTCCTCCAAGAGCTTCTTTTCCCGTCGCTGGGCGGCCGGGATCGGGGCGCGGGTGGTGATATGGCCGGTGTCCATCAGGTCGGCGAGCAGAATGCGCAGCACGCTGAGCGGAAGACCGAGATGGCCGGAGACCTCCGCGACGGACAGCGCGCCCGGCAGGCAGAGCTCCACGACTTGCCGCTGTTCCGGAGTGAGAGGCGCCCGCGAGATACCGGAGTGGGAGATCACCAGCGTGGTCAGGTCGAAGGAGTTGCGGCTCGCGGCGGAACGACCGCCGGTCACCACATACGGACGCACCAGTCCGTCGCCCCTGCCACGCGGGCTCGGCGGGTTCATGAAACGCCGCCCTGGCCGTTCCGGGCGGCCAGATACATCTCCTGCCCGACCCGGCCGATGGCCTTCTCCATGGCGTACGAGACGGACTCGACATCTGCTTCCTTGCCGGCCGAGACCGCCAGATAGGTGCCCTGGCCGGCGGCCATGATGAAGATGTAGCCGTCCCGGTACTGGATCATGGTCAGCTCCCAGGGCGCGCTCTGGCAGTTGGCGAACTCTGCGGCCTGGCCGCTGAGAGCCTGCATCCCGGAGACGGCAGCGGACATCCTGTCGGCCATATCGCGGTCGACACCCTGCGAAGAAGCAGCACGCAGACCGTCCGCCGAGAGCAGCAGGGCATGCAGGGTGTACGGCAGACGCACCAGGTCGTCCAGCACCCAGCCCAGGTTGCTCAAGCTGTTGCGGGGATTCATGGTCAGGAGTTCCTCTCGTCCTGGTTCTGCTGGTCATCCGGGTTCTGCTGAGCTGCTCGACGACCGCGCACGAACGCGCCGAGGCTGCTGCCGGGGTTGGTGGGCGGCTGCATGGGGGGAAGGGACTGCGGGGTTGCCTGCGGCTGGGGTCGGCGACGTCGTCGCTGAGGGAGGCCATCGGCGCGCAGGGGAGCGTCCCAGTCATGTTGCGCCTGCGAATCGGTGAGGGGGGCCGGCATGGCCGACGAGGGGAATTCGGGAAAGGGGGTGCCCCAGGGCGGTCCGGACGCCTCAGATGCTGCGGCGGATTCGATGACTGCATGGGCGGAGGCGGACGACGGCTCGTAGGGCGGAGGCTCGTGCTCCCCAGCCGGGACCAGCAGCGACTTCGGGAGAAAGACGACCGCCCGCACACCTCCGAAAGGGGACCCTTCGGCATCGACGCTCGCCCTGAACCCGTACCGGGCGGCCAGCACCCCTACCGCGGCGTGACCGAACTTTGGGGGATTGCGAAGCTCGGTGAGTCGCACCGGCTCACTGCCGGTCAGCAGCCTCTTCGCCAGTGCGGAGTCCTCCGGCTTGAGCCCGACACCGGAGTCGTCGATGACGATGCTCACGCCGTTGTGGGCCTGCAGGAACCACACCTGGACATGGGAGCTGGGCTCACTGTGGCGGGCTGCGTTGTCCAGCATTTCGGCTATGGCAAGCACCACGGGCTCGACGGCCCGGCTGATCACGGCGACCGGCGGCTCGCCGATCACCTGGATCCGCTGGTAGTCGCGGATCCGTGAGACTCCACCGCGCACCACGGCCAGCAGCGGCGTGTTGACCCGCTGCCGGCCCGGCCAGGATCCCGTGAGGACTCCGATGATCTGGGCCCGACGCCCCAGCTGGCTGCTGGCGTGGTCGATCGCGCTCGCGTCATGCAGGACCTTCTCGTCATGGTGGCGCTGCAACATCTCCAGGATGGCCGCCTGTTGTTCGTTGATGAGGGCCTGCATCGACCTGGTCACGGTCTTCACCGCGGCCTGCGCCGCTTCCTCAGCGCGGTCTGCCGCGTGCGCGGTGACGCTGTGGACGATGTCGATCACCCCTTCGATGGCCGCTTCGAACGGGCTTCCCTCAAGTTCGGCCCGGTGCAGTGGTCCGGGTATGAGGGCTTCCTGGCCGTGCCGCACTTGGCTCATCAGAGCGGGCAGCCGATGGTCGACCAAGTGACGTGCCTCCGCGTCGCGCAGCTCGAGACGCTGCTCCAGCGCCGAAACGCGCTCGGTTTGCCTGGACGCCTTCCTCCTGCTGCGAACCGCGAGGTACACGGCAGCGGCCAAGAACGACAGCAAGATCCAGAAGGCTGCGTCCGTCGTGGGCTGGGTCATGGAGTCCTCGTGCGAAAGCGGATGAGGCGGGCCGGTGAGCCCACGGGGTGGTTCTTTGGGAGGGCGATCCGGATCTCAGGCGAGATCTGAGGCGAATCCGGAGGCGCAGGGGACCGCCTGAGGCGAGCCGCGGATCTGATCGCTGAGCAGTGAGACTTCAAAGGCGTGCATGCCGAGGCTCCCGTGCCGCTGCAACAGGGCTCAGCGGCACGGGAGCGCAAGCGAGGTCCCATTACAGGACGATGGTGACGGCCTTCTCCTCAGTGTTGGCCAGGATTCCACTCCAGCCCAGCTCTCGACCTATACCGCTGGCCTTCATGCCGCCCCAGGGAAGCGCCGGGTTGATGGCGCCCCAGCCGTTCACCCAGACCGCACCCGCGCGCACCTTCCGGGCGAGCGTGTGGGCCAGGCTGACGTTCTTGGTCCAGATTGTGGCGGCAAGGCCGTACTCGGTGTCGTTGGCGATCCGGATGGCCTCCTCGACGTCGTCGAACACCATCACCGCGCCGACCGGACCGAAGATCTCCTCCTGCGCGATGGTGGATTCGTTGTCGACGTCCGCGAAGATCGTGGGCTTGACGAAGAACCCGTCCCGCTGGGGCTTGCCGCCGCCGGCGACGAGCCGCGCGCCCTCGGCCTGGCCCTTGTCGATGTAGGACAGGACGCGGTCCCTGTGCTTGCTGCTGACCAGCGCTCCGACCGTGGTGTTCGGGTCGAGCGGGTCACCGAGCACCTGGGAGTCCGCCGCCTTGGCCAGCTCCTGCACGACGCGCTCGTAGAGGGACCGGTGGACCAGGATGCGCGTTCCGGCGGCGCAGACCTCGCCCTGGTTGAAGAACAGGCCCATGGCGATCCCCTGGACTGCTGCCTCGACGTCTGCGTCCTCCAGAACGATCTGGGGGCTCTTGCCGCCGAGTTCGAGAGTGACCCGCTTGAAGGAATCGGCAGCGACCTTCTGGATCTCCTTGCCGACGGCGGGGGATCCGGTGAAGCTGACCTTGTCGACCTCCGGATGACGGACCAGCGCGGCGCCGGCCTCGCTCCCCAGACCGGGTACCACGTTCACGACACCGGGCGGGAAACCGGCCTCCTCGATGAGCTTGGCCAGGTGAAGGACCGACAGCGGAGCGTCCTCAGCCGGCTTCACCACGAGCGTGTTGCCCGCAGCCAGGGCAGGCGCGAGCTTCCAGCCGGCAATCATCAGCGGCGTGTTCCAGGGGATGATCGCCGCGATGACGCCGATCGGCTCACGCACCGTGTACGAGTGCGTCGGGCTTCCCATGTGACCGGCGGTGGGCACCGTGCTGCCCTGAATCTTGTCGGCCCACCCGGCGAAGTGGCGGAAGGTGGCAACGGTGTTCGGCACGTCGAGCAGGGACGGGTGAGTGACCGGCTTGCCGATGTCGAGGGACTCGAGGCGAGCGAGCTTGTCGGCGTCCCGCTCGATGAGGTCCGCGAGCTTGTTCAGAAGCCGGCCTCGTTCGGCGCCGGAAACAGAGCTCCAGGGGCCGGAAGTGAGGGCGCGGCGGGCGGCACGGACTGCGTCGTCCACATCGGAGGCGCTGGCCGCGGATACCCGGGCCAGCAGCGTCCCGTCCGCCGGATTCAGGTTGTCGAACGTGCTCGACGCCGGCCGCCAGCGGCCGTCGATGAAGAGATTCGTCTGGAATGTCGTGTCAGCTGTGGCGGTTCGACGCCTCACGTCAGCTCCGTTCGTCGTGCGGGGCGCCGCAGGCGCAACAGTGCAGCGGCGTACATCGGCTTCCATCGCGTCGAGACTCGCCGAGAGGCGCTCGACGAGCAGGTCCACGTGCGTGTGCTCGAACACCATCGGCGGACGGATCTTGAGAACGTTGCCGTGCGGGCCGATCTTGCTGATCAGCACCCCGCGGTGCCGCATGTCCTCGACGATCCAATTCGCCTGCTCGGTACCCGGGTTGCCGTTCTTGTCGATGAACTCCAGGCCGAAGAAAAGCCCTTGTCCCCGCACCGTCTTGACCCGGTGGTCCTGGTCGGCGAGCTTCTCCAGCAGGTCGCGGGCGTGACGACCGACTTCCAGGGCGTTTCTCTGCAGTTCTCGGTCGGCCGACTCGCGGAGCACCGCAATGCCTGCTGCAGCCGACACGGGGTTGCCGGCGAAGGTGTTGAAGTAGAGATTCGCCGCGCCGAACTCGTCCAGCAGCTCGGTGGTGGTGACAACGGCGCCCAAGGGGTGCCCGTTGCCCAGGGGCTTGCCCAAGGTGACCAGGTCGGGCGCGATGCCGTACAGCTCGTGCCCCCAGAACTCGGCGCCGGACCGGCCCAGACCGGACTGCACCTCGTCGGCGATGATCAGCCCGCCCGCCTCCTGGACCATGGCCGCGACCGCCTCGATGTAACCCGAGGGCGTGCGCAGCAGTCCTTCAGTCGAGAAGAGCGGATCGAAGAGGAAGGCCGAGACGCCCATCCCTGCGGCCTGCAGGGATGCGATTGCGGCTGCGGCCTCTTCCACCGCCTCGGCCAGCACCACTTCCTCGGAGCGGGGGTCGCTGTCGAGGTCAGGTATCCGAAGCGGGCGGACATGCGAGCCCAGCGCCTCCTTGACCTGCAGTCCCGTGGTGAGTACGGCGAGGCTCGTGGTGTTGCCGTGGTAGCTGAAGTCGGTTACCAGAAGGCCGGTGTTTCCCGTGCGCTGACGCGCGATACGCAGGGCCAGCTCGTTGGCCTCAGACCCGCTGTTGGTGAGGAAGACCTTGTCCAGGTCTGGGGTGAAGGTCGCCAGGAGAGCCTCGGCGTACTCCACGACATGTTCGGACAGGTAGCGCGTGTTGACGTTGAGGCGGGCGGCCTGGTCGGCGATCGCCCTGACAACCCGTGGGTTGCAGTGGCCCACGTGAGGGACGTTGTTGTAGGCGTCCAGGTAGTCGACCCCGTCGGCTCCGCGGAGCCACACTCCCTCCCCTGACACCACGTGGAGCGGTTCCGCGTAGAAGGTGGGGGAGTGCGGCCCCAGCGTGGCCCTCCGGCGGGCCATCAGCGCCCTGGCCGTCCACTTGCTGGCGGTCGTCATGACGTCTCCTGTCGACTGATCCTCCTCGGCAAGAGGTGAATGAACGCCGAGTATAGTAATTGTACGACGCGTAAAGCGATTCGTCTGCAGGTGTCAGGCCGTCAGGTGTTCCGTCACGCTGCGGTACCGGTCCGGGCGCCGAAACTTCAGCCAGAGGCCGTACCCCGCGCCGGCGGCGAACACGACGGCGATGAAAGCGGGCAGTACGTTGACCAGCACGCTGCTTGCCCCGATGAGCAGGTCGAACTTGCTCACGGCCAGGGCGACGCCGGCACTCATCCCCGCGAACGCCAGAAGGGGAGCGATGGTCGTCGACCACACCGTCCCTCCGCCGTTCCTGCGGAAGTAGCCGACGAAGGCCAGGCACGCCAGACACTGCAGGGCCATGATCCCCACGGTCCCCAGGCCTGCCGCAACGGTCCCCAGCCCAACCATCGGCGAGACACCGCCGACGAAACTGATGCCGACGATCAGGGCGAGGATGATCGATACGACGATGCTCGCAGTGGCCGGGCTGCCGTACCGGGGATGCACCCGGCTGACCGCGCTGGGAAGGCATCGTTGGCGTCCCAGCGCGAACAGGTACCGGCTCGCGACGTTGTGCAACGAAAGCGTCGTGGCGAACATGCTGGTCGCCATGCACACCGCCATCACCTGCATCACCCACGGCGCCAGGTACTCCTCCGCCAGGCCGAAGTACAGGCTTCCGGTGGCCTGGTTCGCCGCCTCGGATATCCGTCCGCTGCCGATGGCCCCGACCGTCACCCAAGTCGTCAGGATGTAGAAACCGCCGATCAGGGCGACGGACCCATAGGTGGCACGAGCCACACTCCGGTGCGGGTCGCGGGTCTCCTCCGAGTACATGGCCGCGGACTCGAAACCGATGAAGCAGGTGAAGACCAGCATCACCGCGATGCCCGGCGCGCCCGAGCCGGCCGCATGGAGCGAGAACGACTCGGTGGGAAACGCGCGAGTGCCGAGGTGCCCGATGATGCTGACGACGAGGCACAGGAGGATCGCGAACTCGGCGACAACCAGTACCGCGATGACGCGCGAGCTGATGTCGATCCCCCGCAAGCTCAGCGCGGCCACGAGCAGCCCGCCAATGGCGGCGAACCATATCCACGAGGGGGCCCAGCCGAACAGGCCGGCCACCGCCGCCTGCGCGAAGTAGGCGAAATATGCGAGCGCCCCGGCGGCGATCACCGTGTACGAGAACATCGCCACGAACGCGGCCCCGAGCCCGGGCACGCCACCCAGCCCTCGCGTCACGTAGGAGTAGAAGGCGCCGGTCGAAACGACCCGACGGCTCATCGCCGAGTAGCCGACGGAGAACAGTGCGAGGATCACGCTCACGCCGAGGACGGTGAGAGGAACCCCGGCGCCGTTGCCGAAGGCGAAGGCGACGGGGACGATCCCGACCACTGCCCCCATGGGGGCAGCTGCGGCGACCACCAGCAAGATCAGGTGCCAAGCGCTCAGGCTCTGGCGCAGCGTGCTGTCCCCTGCCTCATCCGGAGCGTGAGTCGAGGGGCCGGACTTCACTTCCTGCCCGGCGGCGGATCTGTCCATGGTGCCTGTCCTTGATCTCTTCGGGGGCTCGTGACAAGCGTTTTCCAGCGGATTGGTGCATCCCCGTGCGATGCGCCGTCGCATCGCACGGGGACGCGTTCACGCGCCTTTCGGCGGAGAGGGTGGTCAGCGCCGCACGTAGCCCGGATGTGCTGGTCCTGGAACGGGAGTTCGTCACTTGCTTTAACCGGGCGTGCCCCTTGGTTTTCGGGGCGCCTCCCGTCGTTCCCTGCATGTGGCCGGATCGCCCTGCGGACGCCGGCTCTGGAAGGTCACCGCGCCCTTCGGTCTGGTCGGCGACACCCGCTTTTGCTGGTGCCCCCTACCTCTTCGGGTGCATGGAAGGACGTTAAGTTCAAGGGCTGGAAAGAGTCAATACTATGTGGCAGGAGTTTGAACGATGCGTACAGGCATTCTGTCGTGGGAATACTGAGCCCCGGGGCGGAACGGCCGACGGTAGCCGTCGCGCACGGCGAAGCCGCGGCGGTCATCCATAACGGCCGCCACGGCCTCGGGTGGAACATGAGGGAAGGGGTCAGGTGTACCCGACCTGATGGCAGAGAAAAGGCGACGCGGGGTGCTGTCCGGCGCGTTGCCATGCGGGGGCGTACGGCCCCAACCGGACGGCACAGGCCACGCGATCAGTTGCCAGTACTTCGGCCGGGCTCACCAGAGGCGGACCGCTGACGAGGAGGAGCCTGCGCGTTCAACCGGCTTGCCCGGCCGTGCGGCGGCTACAAGCTCCCGTGTACCAGCTCGCCGCCGAGCAGGGTCGCCTGGACCTGCGTGCCAGGAAGTTCCTCGATCGGGCAGGTCAGCGGGTTCCGATCGACTACGCAGAGGTCTGCCCAGTTGTCGGGTGCGAGCGAGCCGATGCCCTCCCAGCGCAGCACATGAGCGGCCTCTCGGGTCCACATCGCCAGCGCTTCCTGGCGTGTGACGCCAGGCGTCGGCGCGGGAGCTCCGCTGCCCGCGTACGTGGGCTCGATGGCGAGTGCGATCTGCTCGAAGACGTTCTTGGGTCCCCAGTCCGTACCGCAGCCGACGTGCAGGCCGGCGTCGAGCAGCCTCCGGAGCGGGATGAGGTGTTCGAGCATGTGCTCACCGATCCGCTCCCGGGCCAGCTCGCCCTTGCCCCAGGAGAACGACATGCTGGTCGTGACATCGAGGCCGAGCGCAGCCGCTCGCTGCGCGTGCTCCGGCTCGAAGAAGTACAGATGCTGAAGGAGCCAGGCTCGGCCGTCGGCGTGCAGCGTACCCCCGTCGGCGATCTTCTCGAGCAGGTCGAAGTTCAGGTCGTGTTCGGCAGTTCCCGCAGTCACGATGTTCAGACGCAGCCCGCGCTCGTACGCGAACCGGGCGACCGTCGCAGCACGCTCCTCACTCAGGAACGTCGTGCCCAGCGTGGGCTTCCCGTCGGGGCCCAGATAGGGATCGCGCATCAGCAGCATGCCGGGACCGCACGGGCCGCCGCGCCCCATCGCGATGCCGTCGACACGCAGCATGTCGTCGGTGCGCTGGACCAGGCCGGCCGCCTGCTCGAGGCGGGCGAGGAACTCGTCGTCGTCGTACTCCCTGCTCCACGGCATGCCGTTCGGCTGTGCCTCCGGACAGCACAGGACGCGCAGTGTCAGCTTCCCCGCATCGCGCAGGGCCTGGTAGGCGCCGATCTCGGGAAAGTCCAGCACGTGGCCTTCGTAGACGGTTGTCACGCCGAGAGCGTTGTTCTGGCGCATCGCAAGCTCGGTACCAGGCATGATCGCGGCGAGGTCCAGGATGGGGAGCTTGCGCATCAGCCCCTCGGTGAAAGCGTCACCGCTGTAGATGGTGTTGACGCGGCCGCGCAGCCGACCGGTCGGCGCACCGCCGGGCCCCTTCTCGATCTCGACGCCGCCGATGCGGTCAGAGGTGGCGCTGTCGATGCCGAGCTCGTGCAGTCCGGCCGAATTGAGCACCATCACGTTCGGCGTGGTCGGACCCCACGCCTGGATCATGACAGGGTGCTCCGAGGTGGCGCGGTCGAGGACCTGGCGCGAAGGGAGCTCGCCTTCCGAGAGGTCGCGCCATGAGCGGCGGAGGAAGTAGCTCGGTTCCCCGACCGGCGTTGTCATCACCCACTGCCCGGGAGGTGTCTGAGCGGCCTTGGCGGCGATCCTCGCCACGATGTCGTCGTGGTCGACCGCATCGGTCAGGTCTACCAGGGGATACGCCATGACCCCGAGGTGCATGACATGGGGATGCGTGTCGACCAGTCCCGGCATGATCGTCGAACCGTCCAGATCGACCACCCGCGCGCCCGGACCGGCCGCCGAGCGAACCGCGTCGTCATCCCCGACGGCCAGCACACGGCCGCCGGCGATGGCAACCGCCTCGGCCACCGTGTCCGCCTGGTCGCAGGTCAGGACGGTGCCGCCAGTGAAGACGACCCGCTCATCGGCGCCGAATTCCCCCTTGTCCGGTCCGCTCGGATCTGTGGTCACAGCCGATGAGGTCACTGTCTTCTTCATGGCCTTGTCCTCCAGGGGATGAGTGATCAGTCCTCGAGTGCCGACCCCCTCCAGCACGCCCCTGACAGATGTGGAGGCCTGCTCTCGCCGCTCGAGGCCGCGCTCGATCGACGGGCATCGCCCTCCAGCGCGGCCATCAGAACCCGCTCTGCAAGGCGGGAGCGGCGGGCTCGAGGGCCGCGTAGGGGCGGGGGCGGTTCGGGTGACATCAATCTGTACGACCCGTTCATAATTTTGTCAATGAGTATTGAATTTTTCGAGCCTCCCCGGCCCGACGCCCTCAGCGGCATCGCCGGAGGGGAGGAGATGATCAAGCCGGCCGTCATCGAACGATCAAGCTTCCCCGGCGCATCCGGCTGTCCGAGGCGCTGAGCGAGGGGCACACCCGGGCGGCGGGGGAGCCGGTGGCCGCATCGGCGTATCGCACGGCAGGCCTGCCGTCTGTGGCTACTGCCAGTGACTATCCAGCTGAAGAGCCCGTGTGTGCTCAATCCGCCGAGGCGGTCTCCCGGAACAGCGCTGCCAGTTCGCTCCGGGAACGGATGCCGAGCTTCGTGTAGACATGCGTCAGGTGGTACTGCACCGTCTTCACGGAGATATACAGCTCAAGAGCTACCTGCTTGTTGCTCGATCCCGCGGCGACGAGCCGTGCCACAGCCCGTTCCTGAGGCGTGAGCTGCGCCAGCCCGGGGTCGCTGCGGCTTGTGTGGACGCCACCCGCCTGGAGTTCACGGTCACACCGCGTCACGTAGGTTTGGGCGCCGAGCCTGACGAACGCATCGCGGGCATTTTTCAGGACCGTGTCTGCCTCACGGCGCTTTCCGGCGCGCCGCAGGGTCTGGCCGAAGGCGAAGGTGACCCGGGCGCGATCGTAGGGGAGTGGCAGGCGCTCGAGGTGGGCCAGCGCCTGCTCGAAATCCTTGCGGGCCGTCTCGATGTCTCCGCGGGCTGCAGTGAGGCGGCCACGGGCCAGGCCGAGACGGGCCAGGGCCGAGTGGCGGCCTCGGCGGGAGGCTAGGGTCTCGTGCTCGCTGAGGAAGGAGTCGGCTTCGTCCAGGCGGCCGGTCAGCACCAGTGCATTGGCATATACGTCAGGCCATGGCCAGAATCCCGGCTCGTTGACGGCCTCTCGTGGTGACAGGTGGACGATGGGGGACAGCGCTTCGATGACCCGGTCGTACTCCCCGCGTGCCTCGGCGACGTGTGCACGAGCCAGACAGGACGGGAGCAGCATGACTTCGTAGTCGTGCAGATCGGCTGACGCTTCGTTGAGGTGGTGGTCCGCCATGACCCAGTTGCCCTGCAGGGCGTAGATCTGTGCACCGGTCCAGTGCACCATCGGGCGGACGAGTTCGATCCTGACTTCGGCCAGGCGCCGCGCGGACCGCTGTACGTTTTCCAGGGCCTCCGGCCAGACCCCGAGCAGGAACTGGGTACGGGCAAGCCAGCTCTGTGCCCACAGCGAGATGCGGGTGGATCCCATGCGGTAGCTGGTGGGGACCGCGGCCTCGAGCCTGCGACGGGCGGCTTCAGGTGCGTCGAGGGCGAGGTCCACCCAGCCGCGCCCCAACCGGAAACGCTGTGGCTGAGCGCCGGCGGGGAGTCTGGCTGCGGCTGACTCGTATGCGGTGACGGCGTCGGCTGGTCTTCCCATGGCAGCCAGGCCGAGGCCCAGGACAGCCTCCGATTCGACGGCCGAGGGGTCGTCCGGGGCGGCGAGCTCGATGGCCCTCTGCGCCCAGGTGACCATGTCGTTTCCGTTCCAGCGGCCGAGTGAGTGGAGGACGCGGCGCTGGCAGATCATCGCCATGAGGTCCTCGTCGCGCTCGGGGTCGCAGCGATCCCATGCCTGGGTGAGGAACATGTCTGCTTCCGTCGGGCGCCCGCGCATGATCGAGAGGTAGCCCAGGACGACGTCGCGCAAGGTGCTCGCGGGGAAACGCTCCAGTTCGGCGGCGAACATGGCTGCCTGTGGCATGTCTCCGGCGCCGACCATGGCATCGACGGCGCGGAGTATCCGGTCCTGCCGGAGAGTCTGCGAACCTGTCAGCTTGCCGGCCCGGACCAGTGTGCTGGCGGCCGTGGACCATTCGCCGGATGAGGCACGCTCGGCTGCGTACCGATCAAGTTCGTCGGCCAGGGCGTCATCCGTAGTGGTGGCCACGGCCACCTTGTGCAAGAGCCGTCGACCGGGGTCGGTGATGAGCACAGCGGCGCGTTCATGCAGTGTGGCGCGATCCGTCAGGCTGATGAGGCTGACGACGGCTGCCCGGGCCAGCGGGTGGGTGAAGTTCAGCTGTGCATGCCCGGGGTCGAGGGTGGCCGTGAGGAGGCCTGCTGCACGGGCTTCGTCCGCCGCTCGCAGAGGGTCGCGGATTTCCGCCAGTTCAGCGGCCTCGGCAAGTGAAATGTCGCTGCCCAGGATGGAGCAGGCCCTTACCAAGGCCTGGGCGGACTCGCTGCACCGGGCGAGTCGGAGGCGGACATCTGCGGTATAGCGCGCCGGGGCCGGAAGCTCCGGCTGCCACTCGTGCCAGGTATCGGCCGGCAGCTCCTGCAGAAGCTGCGTGAGGTACTGAGGGTTGCCGAGGGTGTGTTCGCACAGGTGGCGGGCGGAGGGAAGGTCCAGGGCGATTCCCCAGTTCTCCTGGGCGAGGACGCGGACCTCCTCAGGATTCAGCGGCCCCGGACGTACGGCATCAGTGCGACACCCCTCAAGGAAATCGAGGACGGCCAATGCTCTGGGCGGCAGCTGTGCGTGTGGCGTTTCGTCCGCGTCCTGAAGGTCATGAGGAGCATCCCGTGCCACCAGAAGGACGAGAACACGTTCGTGCGACATCCTGCGCACCGCCGACTTGATGGCGCGCAGGCTCTCGATGTCGGCCCACTGAGCGTCGTCGACGACGACGACGAGCGGCCTCTGCGCTTGCTGTTGCGTCCACCGGTGGTGCAGAGCCAGCCCTGCCTTCAGCACCGCATCCGAAGCTGCGCCGTCGGGCAATTCTGAAGCGTCGGCTCCACCGGCACGGAGCAGCTGGCCCGCGACGCCGAGGGGGAGATCCGCTTCCCAGGGGACCCCTGTCACACGGAAAGTATGAAGATTGTTCTGTTCTGTGCGTGTGCTCACGGTCCTGAGGACATGACCCACAAGGGCTGTCTTGCCGATGCCTGCAGGACCTTCCACGACCATCATCGTGGCGCCGCCGGAGTGGGCCGTAGCGATGGCGCGGGCCAGCGCATCAGTTTCGCGGACCCGTCCGATAAAGCGTTCGTGCTGATCAGGACGGCTATCCATGGGTCAGCACGCTAACACTGAGACGGGTCGATCGGGCGGCTGCGGACGACGTGCGGGGTGATCGCTGAGTGTTCATCGCTGTGTCCGCCCATGTGGGTGCGGTGGGGGAGGATGCCTCTGCCCGGCCCCAGTCAGGGGCGCATCCGGGCCGGGCAGAGGCTGTGGGGCGCCGAGGAGACGTACACCCCACAGACGGGGGGAGATCCGGCTTCAGCCGAGGTCTCCGCCGGCGACGGGAAGAACCGTGCCGGTGATGTACGACGCTTCGTCGGAGGCGAGGAAGCAGATGGCTGCTGCCTGATCCTCCGGGGTTCCGTAGCGCTTCATCAGGGTCGAGTCGATGGTCTGGTCGACGATCTGCTGGGACCAGATCTTCTCCTGCTCGCTCTGGGGCGCAGGTCCCCGGGGGACCCGGCGAGGCGGGGCCTCAGTGCCTCCCGTGGCGGTGGCGACCACGCGGATTCCGTACTGCGCGGCCTCCATGGCCAGGGACGCCGTGATGGCGTTGATCCCTCCCTTGGAAGCCGAGTAGGGCACACGATTGATACCGCGTGTCGCGATCGACGAGACGTTGACGATGGTGCCGGAGCGCTGCTTGATCAAGTGGGGCAGCACGGCCCGGGTCGTCCAGAGCGTGGGGAAGAGGGAACGGCGTACCTCTGCCTCGATCTCGTCAGGGGCGTAGTGCTCGTAGGGCTTGGCCCAGATGGTGCCGCCGACGTTGTTGATGAGGACATCGATCCCGTCGAGCAGTGCCAGAGACTCGGAGATGGCCGAATGCGCGCCGTCGAAGGACTCCAGGTCGGCGAGGACTGCATGAGCCTTCAGCTCCGCGGCGGCTTCCTGGACCGTCTCGGAGCGGTCCACCAGGACGACCTGTGCCGACTCGGCCGCCAGGCGGCGAGCGATGGCGAGGCCGATGCCCTGGGCAGCTCCGGTGACGACGGCCTTCTTCCCCGCGAATCGGTCGAGGTGAATGCTCATGCCGCCTCCGCCGTTTCTCGCACGGCGGCCGGGTTGAACTTCTCGTAGTAGAAGTTCCCCGGAGTCACGCCGAGTGACGTGATGTGGCCGCGGACGCCTTCGACCATGGCAGGAGGGCCGCACAGGTAGATGTCCACATCGCCGTCGTGGAGCGTCGAGGAGTCGATGAGGCCGGTGACGAATCCCTTGTTGCGGGCCGTGCTGGAGGCGTCCGCGACACAGTGATCGAACGTGAAACCGTCGATGACCTCTGAGTAGTCCTCCAGGGTGTCCAGGTGGACCAGGTCCTGGTCGGTGGTGACGCCATAGAGCAGGTGGATGGGTTGGGCGGCCGGCTTCTGGGCGAGGTGCTCCAGCATCGACAGCAGCGGTGCGAGGCCGGTGCCGCCGGCCAGCAGAAGCGCGGGGCGGGTGACATCGCGGAGGTAGAAGCTGCCCATCGGGCCAGTGAATTCCAGGCGGTCGCCGATGCGGGCCTGCTGCGTCAGATAGCCGGACATGGCGCCTCCTTCCACGATCCGGACCAGGAAGGAGATCTGCCGCTGGCTCGGGCCGGAGCTGAAGGAGTAGGACCGGCTCTGGTCGGTGCCGGGGACGGCGATGTTGACGTACTGGCCGGGAAGGAAGTCCAGCGCTTCCCGGTCGTCGACGTTCAGGGCGAACTCGACCACGGTGGGGGAGTGGCGCCTGATGTCGGTGATCGTGCCGGTGTGCGTGGCTGCAGCCGTTTTCGCGGCGGCCGACGACGACGGGATGCGCAGCACAAGGTCGCTGTGCGGAGTCATCTGGCACGGCAGGCAGTAGCCGAGCGCGGCCTCGTCGTCGGTCAGCGCTTCGTCGATGTAGTCGCCGCCGTCGTAACTACCCGACTCGCACAGCGACTTACAGGTTCCGCAGGCGCCGTCGCGGCAGTCGAGCGGAATGTTGATGCGGGCCTTGTAGGAGGCCTCGGCGACCGTCTCGTCAGGGCGGCACTCGATGAACCGGGTGATGCCGTCCTCGAAGTTCAGGGCGACCTGGTAGGACATGCGGGTGCTCATTTCAGACGTGGTAGACGTCGACGACGTGGTGCACGTAGTCGTTCTTCAGGACGACCTTCTTGCGAGTGATCAGCGGCTCGGGGCCGGAGACATCTATGCGGTAGAAGGACGTGCCGAAGTAGGTGTCGACGGTCTGGTAGCGGTAGTAGAGCGTGAACCAGTTGAAGCGAACTTCCACCGAGTGGCCGTCCTGGCCGGTGATTTCGACGTTGGTGATGTTGTGTCCGGTGCGCGGCTCCGGCAGGCTGGTGGCGCTGGAGCGGTCGGTCCGGATGCGGAAGACGCGGTCCTCGAGGCCGGCCCTGTTCGGGTAGTAGATCAGGGAGATCTCCCGCTGGGGGTCAGCCGTGAGCTGGTCGTCGTCTGCCCAGGCCGGCATCCAGAACTCGGCGTCCGGGTGGTAGCACTCCAGCCACTTCTCGAACTCGCGGTCGTCGAGGAATCGGGCCTCGCGGTAGAGGAACTGGCGGATGCCCTCGAGCGTGATGTCTTCGGTCAGCGTGGTCACTTCGCCGCCTCCGCGGACTCGGAGGCCAGAGCCTCGCACAGGGTCTTGAGCCAGTAGCCGTGCTGGATGGGGTAGAGCCCCTCGTCCTCGGTGCGCACACCGCTGGCGATCGGATTGATACCAATCTTCTCGGCGTCCTCGTCCGGCCCGTTGATCTGGTGCACGGCGCCGCGGCTGAGGTCGTTCCACGGCGCGGACCCGGCGAGGTAGGTCTTCTGGCAGGACCGGAACTCCTCCAGGTCGTCCGGAGTGGCCATGCCGGTGGCGTTGAAGAAGTCCTCGTACTGGCGGATGCGGCGGGCGCGGTCCTCCGCAGGCTCGCCCTTGGGGGCGATGCAGTAGATGGTGACCTCGGTCTTGTCGACGGAGATGGGCCGGAAGTGCCGTATCTGCGAGCTGAACTGGTCCATCAGGTACACGTTCGGGTAGAGGCACAGATTGCGGGAGACCCCGATCATCCAGTCGGCCTTCTCAGCGCCGAACTCGGCGGCCAGCTCGTCGCGCTTGCTGTGCAGGGGCCGGTTCGTGGGGTCGAGCCACTTGGTCCACAGCAGCAGGTGACCGTTGTCGAAGGAGTAGAAGCCACCCTTCTGCTTCGACCAGCCGCCGGCGTCCATCGTCTTGGTGTCGTTCTTCGACTCGCCGGAGGTGCGGCGTGCCTGGGTCGCCGCGTAGTTCCAGTGCGTGGCAGAGACGTGGTAGCCGTCGGCGCCGTTCTCGGCCTGAAGCTTCCAGTTGCCGTCGAAGTGATACGTCGAGCTGCCCCGCAGCACCTCCAGGCCCTCAGGGGACTGGTCGACGACCATGTCGATGACGACCGCCGCGTCCCCGAGGTGCTCCCTGAGCGGCTTGACCTCGGGGTTCAGGCTGCCGAAGAGGAAGCCACGGTAGCTCTCGAAGCGGGCGACCTTCTTCAGGTCGTGCGAGCCGTCGGTGTTGAACTGCTCCGGATAGCCCGCCTCGCGCGGGTCCTTCACCTTCAGCAGCTTGCCGCTGTTGTTGAAGGTCCAGCCGTGGAACGGACAGGTGAAGGTGGTCCGGTTGTCGGTCTTGCGCCGGCACAGCATCGCACCGCGGTGGCTGCACGCGTTGATCAGGCAGTGCAGCTCGCCCTGCTTGTCCCGGGAGATGACCACGGGCTGGCGGCCGATGTACGTCGTGAAGTAGTCCCCGACCTCCGGGATCTGGCTCTCGTGCGCGAGGTAGACCCAGTTCCCCTCGAAGATGTGCTTCATCTCCAGTTCGAAGAGCTCCTCGTCGGTGAAGACGCTGCGCCGCACGCGGTACACACCGCTGTCGGGGTCCTCCACGAGGGCGTCTTCGAGGATGGTCCGCGCACGGCTGAAGTCCTCGGCCATGGTCAGTTTCCTCCCGGTCGTATGCCGCCGTCCGGTCCCTCCGGTCGGCAACGGCCTCTTACGGCTGCTTTTCAGAACCATGACAGCGAGGTGAAAAGTCGGCCCCAGGCATTTGTCCAGGGTTGACCCAGGGGGGTATTGAGATCCGGGACGTCTCAATACCCTCTGAACAAGTATTTGTGTCGTATGGGATTCGCTCCCTACGCTGGGTCGCAATCGAGGGCCCCACGGGAAGAAAGGGGCAGCCAGGTGGAGCTGCGGAACCTTCGCTATTTCGCGACCGTCGCCGAGACACGCCATTTCGGAAAGGCCGCGGAGCTGCTTCACATGTCCCAGCCCCCGCTCTCCCAGGCGATCCGACGACTGGAGACGGAACTGGGTGTGGAGCTGTTCACCCGCACCACCCGGCAGGTCGCCCTGACCGGCGCAGGTGAGGTGTTCCGCACCGACGTGGAGCGCATTCTCAAGGCCGTCGATGAGGCGGCCGCCCGGGCCGTCCGGTTCGCCCAAGGCGCTGAGGGCGTGCTCCGCATCGGCCTCACGGGCTCCGCCTCGTACCGCCAGCTGCCGGCGCTTGCACGGCTGGTCAAGCGAGAGATGCCACACGTGATGATGGAGGTGCACACCGAGATGCTCACACCCGCCCAGGAGCAGGGGCTGATCGAACGCCGCCTCGACATCGGCGTCCTGCGCCCGCCCGTGCGCGAAGAAGGAATCTCCCACCGGACCATCGCCACCGAGCCGCTCGTGGTCGCCGTTCCCGAGCAGCACTGGCTCGCCGAAGCCGACACCGTGCGGATCGAGCAGCTGAGGCACGAAGACTTCATCATGTACGCCGCCGCGCTCGGCTCCGTCGTCGATGACGCCGTCTCCCGTAGCTGTCTCGCCTCCGGCTTCTACCCGCACCGCGCCTATGAGGTCACCGAGACCTCGGCCGCGCTGGCACTGGTCGCCGCCGGCATCGGTATCGCCGTCCTCCCCGACTCGATCCGCTCCGCACTTCGCGACGGAGTGGTGTGCAAGGACATCGAGGACGCCCTGGCCGTCAGGCTCGACCTGGCCTGGCGTGAGGACGATAAATCGCCGCTGCTGGGAAATCTCCTCGAGGTGCTGGAGAAGAACGATGTATTTCTCGAAGGAGTGGCATGAAAATCGTCGCCGTAGAGGCAATCCCTTTCGCTATTCCTTACATGAAGCCGCTGAAATTTGCGAGCGGGGAAGTGCACGTCGCGGATCACGTCCTGGTCCGCGTGCACACCGATGAGGGGCTCACGGGAACAGCCGAGGCACCACCCCGCCCGTACACCTACGGCGAGACCCAGGAGTCGATCGTCGCGGTGATCGACAAGATCTTCGCGCCGCAGATCCTGGGGCTGAGCCCCCTGGAGCGGGAGGTTGTCCATGAGCGCCTGAACCGTACGGTCGGCAACCCCACCGCCAAGGCCGCGATCGACATGGCGCTGTGGGACATCCTCGGCCAGGCGGCGGGCATGCCGGTCTCGGGAATGCTCGGCGGGTACACCGACCGGATGCGTGTGAGCCACATGGTCGGATTCGCGCCGGCAGAGAAGATGGTGGCCGAGGCGGAACGGGTCCGAGACACCTACGGCATCACGACCTTCAAGGTGAAGGTGGGCCGGCAGCCCTACGGCGACGACGTCGCCGCGTGCAGGGCACTGCGGGAAGCCCTCGGCCCCGGCATCGAGCTCTACATCGACGGCAACCGGGGCTGGAGCGCCTCTGACTCCGCGCGTGCCCTGCGTGAGATGGCGGATCTGGGACTGACGTTCGCCGAGGAACTCTGCCCCGCAGACGACGTTCTGGGACGACGCTGGCTGGTTGCGCAGAGCCCGGTGCCGTTCATCGCCGACGAGAGTGCCACCAAGGCGGCCGAGGTGACCCGCGAACTCCTCGGCGGATCCGCGACGGCCATCAGCATCAAGACCGCCCGCACCGGCTTCACCCACTCCCAGGCCGTGCTCCACGAGTGCGAAGGGCTCGGCGTGGAAGTGGTGATGGGCAATCAGATCGACGGGCAGGTCGGCACGCTGTGCTCGGTCGCCTTCGGCGCCGCCCATCGCACCTCTGCACGGTACGCGGGCGAGCTTTCCAACTTCCTCGACATGACCGACGACCTCCTCACGGAGCCGCTGACCATCGAGAACGGCACCCTCCGCATCCGTGAGGGCGCCGGCCTGGGTATCGACATCGACCCCGACAAGCTGGCGCGCTACCGCAAGGACCACTGACCCGTTTTCGGGGCACTAACAAGGGACGGAAAAAAATGACCGACATCGCCGACACGACGGCCACCGCCGCCGCCTCCGGAGCCGCCGCCACCGAGCAGTTCCGCAGCAAGCAGCGCACGGACTCCGTCGAACTCAACACCCAGCGCGTCAACACCCTGCTGGGCGAGCTCATCGACGCCGTCCACGGCATCGTCCGCCGCCACAAGGTGACCTACGCCGAGTACGACGTACTCAAGGCGTGGCTCATCCAGGTCGGCGAGGACGGCGAGTGGCCGCTCTTCCTCGACGTGTGGCTGGAGCACGTGATCGAGGAGGTCGCCAACGAGAACCGCGAAGGCAGCAAGGGCACCATCGAGGGCCCGTACTACGTTCCCGACTCCCCGCTCCTTCCCGCCGAGGCGACGCTGCCGCAGAGGGAGAACGAGGCCGGCACGCCGCTGCTCTTCCAGGGACAGGTGACGGCCGTGGACGGCACTCCGCTCGCCGAGGCGACGGTGGAGATCTGGCAGGCCGACGCCGACGGCTTCTACTCGCAGTACGCGCCCAACCTGCCCGAGTGGAACCTGCGCGGCACTGTCATCGCCGACGAACAGGGCAACTTCAAGATCCACACCATCGAGCCGGCCCCGTACCAGATCCCGACCGACGGCTCCTGCGGCAAGCTCATCGCCGCCGCCGGATGGCACGCCTGGCGTCCCGCCCACCTGCACCTGAAGGTGTCGCACCCCGGCCACCAGCTCGTCACCACCCAGCTGTACTTCCAGGGCGACAACCACCTCGCCGACGATGTCGCGTCCGCCGTGAAGCCCGAGCTGATCCTTGCCCCGACCCCCGTGGCAAACAGCAACGGCCGCGAGGTCACCTACGACTTCGTGCTCGACAAGGAGTGATCGAAGGTGCTTTTCGCAGTACGTATGGACGTTGCGATTCCGCGCGACCTCGCCCCGGAGGTTCGCGCGGACCTGGTGGCCCGCGAGAAGGCCTACTGCCAGGAACTGCAGAAGTCGGGGGAGTGGGTGAGCATCTGGAGGTGCGTCGGGCAGTACGCCAACATCAGCATCTTCGATGTAGCCGACAACGAGGCTCTGCACGACATTCTGTGGAACCTCCCCCTCTTCCCGTACATGAAGATCGACGTGACACCGCTGGCTCAGCACCCGTCCGATCTCGCAGCCAGTGAGGGCGTGGCCTGATGGACAAGGTGGTTTCGACCTCCCGCGAGGCGGTGGCCGACGTACCGGACGGCGCCTCGCTGGCGGTGGGCGGATTCGGTCTGAGCGGCGTGCCGAACGTGCTGATCCAAGCTCTCTACGAGCGCGGGATCAGCGGGCTGAGCGTCGTCTCGAACAACTGTGGAGCCATGGAGTCCGGACTCGCCGTGCTGCTGTCGGCCGGACGGATCTCCCGGGTCACCGGCTCCTACATCGGTGCCAACAAGGAGTTCGCCCGCCAGTACCTTGCCGGCGAGCTGGAGGTCGAGCTCATCCCGCAGGGAACCCTCGCGGAGCGCCTGCGGGCCGGCGGTGCGGGTATCCCCGCCTTCTACACCCCCGCAGGCGTGGGCACCCAGGTCGCCGACGGCGGCCTTCCCTGGCGCTACGACGGCACCGGCAGCGTGGCACTGGCCTCCCCGCCGAAGGAGGTACGCGATTTCGACGGCACCGAGTTCGTGCTGGAGCGAGGCATCCGTACCGACTTCGCCCTCGTACGCGCCGCCAAGGGCGACCGGCACGGCAACCTGGTCTTCAACAAGTCCTCCCGCAACTTCAACCCGCTGGCCGCCATGGCCGGGCGCGTGACGATCGCCGAGGTCGAGGAACTTGTCGAGCCGGGTGCGATCGAACCCGATGCCGTGCACCTGCCGGGCGTCTTCGTCCAGCGCGTCGTGGCACTGACGCCGGAGCAGGCGGCGGACAAGAAGATCGAGCAGCGGACGGTGAGCAGCTGATGGCCTGGACACGCGAGGAGATGGCCGCCCGCGCCGCACGCGAGCTGCAGGACGGCCAGTACGTCAACCTCGGCATCGGTCTGCCGACACTGATTCCGAACTACCTCCCGGAAGGAGTGGAGGTGGTGCTGGAATCAGAGAACGGCATCCTGGGCACCGGCCCCTATCCGACGGAAGACGCCGTCGACCCCGACCTGATCAACGCCGGCAAGGAAACCGTCACGGTCCTGCCCGGCGCCTCCTTCTTCGACTCCGCGCTGTCGTTCTCGATGATCCGCGGCGGCCACATCGACGTCGCGGTGCTGGGCGCGATGCAGGTCTCCGAGAAGGGCGACCTCGCCAACTGGGCCATCCCCGGAAAGCTGGTCACAGGGATCGGCGGAGCGATGGACCTGGTCCACGGCGCCCGAACGGTCATCGTCGTCATGACCCACACGGCCAAGGACGGATCACCCAAGATTCTCCCCGACTGCGCACTGCCCCTCACCGGCAAGCGCTGCGTGAACCGGATCATCACCGACCTCGGTGTGCTCGACGTGACGGACGACGGCCTCGTGCTCGTGGAAACCGCACCTGGCGTCAGCACCGCGGAGATCACGCAGAAGACAGCCGCCAGAGTGCTCATTCCAGAGGAGGTCCTGTCATGAGGACCGTGTACATCGTCGACGCGGTGCGCACCCCGATCGGCCGCTACAACGGCGGCCTCGCGAGTGTGCGCCCGGACGACCTGGCCGCGCACGCACTGAGGGAACTGCTCGCCCGCACGCCTGGCCTGGACCCGTCCCGAATCGAGGACGTGTACTTCGGCAACGCCAACGGCGCCGGCGAGGAGAACCGCAACGTCGCCCGAATGGGTGCGCTGCTGGCCGGCCTTCCGACCTCGGTCCCGGGCGTCACGGTCAACCGGCTGTGTGCCTCAGGCCTGGAGGCGGTGATCCAGGCAGCACGCGCCATCGCGGTCGGCGACGCCTCCATCGCCGTAGCGGGTGGTGTGGAGTCGATGACCCGCGCCCCCTACGTACTGCCGAAGTCGGACCGGGCATTCCCAGCGGGGCACGCCGAGCTGTACTCGACAACTCTGGGCTGGCGGATGGTCAACCCGAAGATGGGCCCGCAATGGACCATCCCGCTGGGCGAGTCGGCCGAGCTCATCGCAGACAAGCACAAGATCAGCCGTGAGCAGCAGGACGAGTTCGCACTGGGAAGCCACCAGAAGGCCGCCCAGGCGCAGGCGCAGGGTCTCTTCGACCCGGAGATCGCACCGGTGTCGATTCCGCAGCGCAAGGGCGACCCGTTCGTCCTCTCCGCCGACGAATCGGTCCGCCCCGGTGCATCCCTCACTGCGATGGGCAAGCTCGCGCCGTCCTTCCGCAAGGAGAACGGCACGGTGACAGCGGGCAATGCTTCGCCGCTCAACGACGGGGCCGCCGCGCTGCTGCTCACAGACGAGGAGGGGCTGAAGGCCACCGGCCGAGAGCCGCTCGCCCGGGTGTCTGCCACCGGCGTCTCGGCGATCGACCCGCACTACTTCGGTCTCGCCCCCGTCGAGGCCGTCAACCGGGCACTGGCCAAGGCCGGTAAGGAATTTGCCGACCTGTCGGTTCTGGAGCTGAACGAGGCCTTCGCTGCCCAGGTCCTCGGCTGCGTCGCCGAGTGGCCCGAGTTCGACCCAGCGGTTCTCAACCCGCAGGGCGGTGCCATCGCCCTCGGGCACCCGCTGGGTGCCTCCGGAGCCCGGCTCGCCGGGACGGTCGCCCACCAGCTCGCCCGTCGGGGAGGTGGCGTGGGGGTCGCCACCCTCTGCATCGGCGTCGGCCAGGGCCTTGCCCTCGTATTGGAACGGTGAACGCTGTGTCCGGAGGAACGGTCCCTTCTCCTTCCACGCTTCTGCACCATCGGCTGGAAGGGCCGCCAGGCGCACCGCTTTTGGTGCTGGGGCCATCCCTCGGCACGTCCATGTCCGTCTGGGAGCCCCATCTGCCCACCCTGCTGGGATTCTGTCGAGTCCTGCGCTTCGACCTTCCCGGGCACGGCGGCTCGCCCGCCGGTCTCCTCAAGAACTCGAGTCCGGGCAGAACAACCGTCGCTGAGCTTGCACAGCTGGTGCTCGACGTTGTCGACAGCCATTTCCAGCAGCGGTTTCACTACGCCGGCATCTCGCTCGGCGGGGCAATTGGCGCCCAGCTCGCCCTACAGCACCCTGAGCGGGTGGCCTCTCTGGCCATGGTCTGCTCTTCCGCGCACTTCGGTGCTTCGGGGCCGTGGCACGAGCGGGCGGCCCTCGTCCGACGTGAGGGAACCAGGGCACTGCTCGCGGCCACACCGAGCCGTTGGTTCGCTGACCCGGAGGGAGCGGAGAGCCCGCTCGGCAAGGCCTTGCTGAGCGATCTGATGGCAGCGGATCCGGCCGGGTACGCGGCATGCTGCGATGCTCTTGCCACATATGACATCCGGGACGACCTCAAGGGGATCACAGCACCCACGCTCGTTCTCAGCGGCACCCATGACAGGCCTACACCCCTGCTTCACGCCGTCGAGATCGCGGAGGCGATTCGCGGTTCCCATCTGAAGGTGATCTCCACAGGGCACCTCGCATTCGAGGACCCCGAAGCGGTGGGGGTTGCGCTGACGGACCAATTGAGCGCCGTCGTCCATGCTGCGTTGCCTAGCTGAAAGCAGAGGCCCTGGGAGCCGGACCTGGTCAGTCCGAGCGATCTAGAGCCTTGGTCCAGCACAGCGAGGGATCTCTTCGGCCCGGCATTGAGGGAAACCGAACCCGAGGGGCACGCGGATCCGGAACACGCGTCGCTTCCGGCACGACTGAGGGGTGCCGGAAGCGCGCGGATCCGGGGCACATGCAGATGCTTCCGGCAGGGCTGAGCGACGCCGGCCGGCGGCCGGAGGAGACCTGACGGGCGCGCCGTTCTACGGGTGCAGCTGTTCCTCGGACAAGAAGAACGAAGGCCGCGGCGGATCTTCCAGCCGCGGCCTCCGTGCGTGCATCAGCTCAGGGCCGGGAGAGTACCGCTGTCGTGCACGATTCGTCCGCCCACGCTCGTCCGGAGAACCCGCGTGGACGGGAGGGCGTCGAGGTCGCACGTGATCGGGTTGCGGTCCACGATCGCCAGGTCGGCGTGGTTGCCCGTTCCCAGGCCTCCGATGCCGTCCCACCCGAGGACCTTGGCGCCGCCGGCCGTCCACATCTCGAAGGCCTCTGCCCGTGACACCGCCTGAGCGGGCCCGGCGTTGCTGCGACCGCTGGGGAACATCCGATGGGTCACCGCCAGCTGCATCTGCTCGAACGGGTTGGTGGGACCCCAGTCCATCGAGGCGGCCACGGACATTCCCGAGTCCAGAAGGTTCCGGAACGGATTGAGCTGCGGGAGCACCTCAGAGCCGAACCGGTCAGCGATCATGTCTCCCTTACCGAAGGTGAAACTGGTGCTGACCGTCATGTCGAAGCCGAGGTCGGCGAGTTGCTGCGCCTGGTCCTCCCGCATGATCTCGCCGTGCTGAATCACCCAGCCCGTGCGCTCGATGCCGTACTTCCGCATGACCTCGGAAGTCATGGCGATGTTCTCGTCGTGCTCGTCGGAGTGGATGGAGCACAGGTTGAGGCGCAGCCCCTGCTCGGCGCAGAAGTCGAAGGCCAGCTGCATCTGCTCCTTGGTGATGCCGCGGACGCCGGTGGTCGTCCCTCCCCACGGGTCCTTGTAGCCGGCGTCCCAGCGCGCGACGCCGGTGTAACAGGGGCCGTAGACGCAGGCCGTCACTCCGTTGACGCGCATCCAGTCGTCATCGACATCCCGGATGGCCAGAGCCCTCTCGAGGGTTGCCCTCGTCTCCTCCAGCGACATGGGGAGGTCGCTCGGCAGGGCGTTGGGCTGCAGCTCGGGAACCGCGTGCACGCGCAGGCTCAGCAGGCCCTGCGCCGCCATGCCGCGGTAGGCATCGATCATCTCGAAGTTCATCGCGTGACCTTCGTAGATGGTGGTGATACCCATCGCGTTGTAGCCGGCCATCCCCGCCATCATGGCGGCGGGGACCAGTTCCGGCTGGATCAGCGGGGGCATGTGCTCACGGAGCCCGCTGAAGAACGGGTCCCTGTTGTAGTAGTTGATGACATTGCCTCGCAGGACGCCGGTGGGCGATCCGTTGCGGTCCTTCTCGATCCAGACGTCACTCACCCGGTCCGGCGTCGAGTCGTCGATGCCCACGGTCGCGAGAGCTGCCGAGTTCATCGCGATCACGTTGGGGACCACCGGTGCCCATGCCTGGATGTACACGGGGTGGTCGCTCGTCGCGCGATCAAGGACGTGACGGTCCGGAATACAGCCTTCGTCGAGGTCTCGATAGGAGCGACGGTTGAAGTAGTGAGGCTCTCCCACAGGCGTGGTCACGATCCACTCGCCCTTAGGCGTTTCCTTGGCCCTGATCCGGATCGCTTCGACGATCTCCGCGTGACTGCGGGCCCCGGTGATGTCGACCAGCGGGGCGGCAATGGCCGCGAAGTGCAGGAGGTGAGGATGGCTGTCGATCAGGCCGGGGATGACGGTCGCTCCGGCGAGTCGCTGACGCGGAGTGTCCGGCCCGGCGGCGCGCAGTACCTCTTCGTTCGTGCCGGCGACTGCGACGCGCCCGTCGCGGACGAGGATGGCCTCGGTGCTATGACCGCGGGCGTCCAGCAGCACCTCACCATCGGTGTATGCGACGTCTGCTCGTTCAGTGTTCGGTGTCGTGCTCATCGTGCTCTCCCTTTCCCTCCGGGCAGCACTCCGGGGGATCCCGCCTGACGCTGGGCTGGTGGGCCGCCCTGTCGACTCAGCTGACGTGATCCTGAGGGCGCTGAGGTTTACGCAATGGTTGTACGGGTCGTTCAGATTCCTGTCAAAGGGTGTTAAAATTTGCCTACTCTTTAAGATGGTTCTCCGAGTGCTCTATGGCGAGGAGCACCCGAGTCCTGTGGTGCGTCATGCGCGGCAGGGGTTTTCCCTGCAAGGCGACCGCGGCGGAGTCGGAGTGACGAGCGCTCCGGTGGGGCCTGTCTCGTGCTGCACGCCTGGCACGGGGTGGCGTGCGGGGCGGGTATTGTCGGGATGGCTGAGGATCAACAACGTGTCGAGAAGCAGAGGGAGTACGCGCGTGGCGGGCAAGGCGAACCACACAGAACGCCCCGCGCGGATGTCGCTCCGCGAGCGCAACCGCCTGCGGACGCGGCGTGAACTCCTCGACGCCGCCCTCGAGGTCTTCGCGGAGTCCGGCTATGGATCGGCCACCGTGGAGAACATCGCGCTGCAGGCCGGCGTCTCCAAAGTGACGCTGTACACCTACTTCCCCGAAGGGCGCGAGGAGCTCTTCCGGGAGCTGTACGAAGAGGTCAACAGCGAACTCATCGAGAAGGCCACCGCGATCTACGAGGCGGACGGGGACTTCGCCACCCACGTCCTGGAGCTGACCGAGGCGTTGCTGGAGCTGGGGGAGAGGCCGTTGATCGGCCGCTTCTACTCCATCGACGACCCGGCGCTCGACGAAGCGCTCAACCCGGTACGCGGGCACGCCTCCCGGGTCTGCGTCGAACTGATCTCCGGGGACCTCGAGGCCGCACAGCGCGCCGGGACCGTCAAGGCGGTCGCTCCGGCCGGTGCCATCGCCGAGCTCCTGGTCGGTTCGCTGCGCTCCGCTCTCTCTCGGGTGGCGCGCGACCGTGGAACGTCCACCGAGATAGTTTCCGCCATGGAGGCGCTGGTGCGCGGCCTGTGACGGTCGCGCCAGCCGTTTTCTGAACGGACCGTTCAGTAAGTTTTCACGCAGTGTTGACTCTGCACTGGCTGGCTGACAATATCCCTACAGCAGGTGCTGCACCCGCTCCACGACGCGGTGGGATCGCGCGGGGCCGGCGAAGCATTCGACGCCAGGTGCCAGCCTGATAATTCCAGCAGTGCACGGAGTTCCTTGCGTCCAGTGGCATTGCTTCGGCTAATTCAAGCCATGCGCGAGAATTAGTGAGCAGAAACCTCAGCCGGCAGTCCTGTTGAAGATCACCTACCTCCTAAGCCCCG
Source organism: Streptomyces sp. NPDC055815 (assembly GCF_053616475.1). Taxonomy (NCBI): domain Bacteria; kingdom Bacillati; phylum Actinomycetota; class Actinomycetes; order Kitasatosporales; family Streptomycetaceae; genus Streptomyces; species Streptomyces sp. NPDC055815. The sequence goes on from NZ_JBSHDU010000024.1 coordinate 102,221, forward strand.
GGACTTTGCCCGGAGAGGGGAAACGCGGAGATGATCGCCGACATCGATGCTGCCAAGCGGGTCGCGGAACAGGCGCTGGCCCATTACGGCTCTGCTCGGAACGCTTCCATTACCTTTGTCAAGTACCGTGAGAACTACGTATTCAGGGTCGACGAGGCGGACGGCAGTTACGCATTGCGCCTCCACCGCAGCGGTTACCGCACCGATGCCGAGATCCTTGAAGAACTCGACCTGGTCACCGCGCTTGCCGCGGCGGGCGTCAGCGTCCCGCAGGTCCGCCTCACCCGCTCCGGCGAACTCATCTGTCGGGTCACGGACGAGCACGGAGACGTGCACCAGGCAGACATGCTCAAGTGGGTGGATGACGCCTCTCCGATCGGGGACGTGGGGGAGGCGTTCACCGGAGCCGCCACCGTCGACCCTGCCGTCTTTCACGCGCTGGGTGCTCTCATCGCGAACGTGCACGAGGCGGCGTCCAAGCTGCAAACCCAGAGCTCATCGGTTCGACCGGCCTGGGACGCAGAAGGGATCGTGGGCTCGCGAGCCGTCTGGGGTGACCCCCGCCGTGCGTTCGCTGACGGATCGGACGGCCTCGACATCGTTGACGAGGCCATCTTCCTCCTGACCGGCGCGCTGCAGACGTACGCCACCGGGACCAGCTGTTACGGTCCCATCCACGCTGATTTCACTCCCGAGAACGTCCTTGTCCGGGACGGCCTCATGACCGTCATCGACTTCGATGACAGCGGTGAGGGCTTCTACCTCTTCGACCTCGCGACCGCAGCGTTCTTCTACCTCCCGCACCCGCGCGCCGAAGAGATCATTGCGGAGCTCTTCGCCGGCTACGCAAGCGTCAGGCCGCTGGAGGACCAAGACCTCGTCATGTGGCGTCCCATGCTGCTGGCCCGAGGCCTCACCTATCTCGGCTGGGCCGCGGACCGCATCGGTGACGAGACGTCCGACTTCATCCTTCAGCAGATCCGCCCCCGGGTCGTCGACCTCGCCGCGGAATTCGTCGCCTCCAGCGCGGTTCGCTAAACCTCCGCGCCCTGCAGGGGAAAGAACCAGATCCCCGCAACCCTTCCCTCTCCCTTATCAAGGAGAAGCAGCCATGAACAGCGCGGATCTGGTCCTCATCAACGCAGATGTATACACCGGCGACCCCGAAAACGCGTGGGCCGAAGCCATCGCCGTGGCGGGAGGCAAGCTGGTCTCCGTCGGTACAGCGGCCGAGATCAGCACGCTGGTCGGACCGGACACGGAAGTCATCGATGCCGGCGGCCGCATGGTCATGCCCGGCCTCTGCGACGTCCACACCCACCTCGGCTATGGCGGGACGCAGGCTGCGTGGGAGTTGTCTCTGTCGCCCACAGCGACCCTGGAAGACATCCTCGACCAGGTCCGCTCGCACGCTGCCGCCCTGGGCCCGGACGAGTGGATCACGGGCGGCAATATCGCCAGCACGGTGCTCGCCGACCTGGCGAGCACCCGGCACCTGGAGGCGCTCGACGAGGCCGCAGGAGGCCGCCCAGTGATCCTGCGCGACGACTCCATGCACAACCGCTGGGTCAGCTGTCAACGGCCATGTAGTTCTCCCCAGAGGCGGCCAGTAGTTCTCCCCACGGACGGCCAGTGGAAGTTCCCCGGTGGCGGCCAGATATATCCCC
>NZ_JBSHDU010000025.1:0-103276 GCF_053616475.1 Streptomyces sp. NPDC055815
TTTTTATACTATACGGGTCGTTACTGGACACTCTGGGGGTGGGGTACCTTGCGGTCCACCCCCGCCCGGGGGGCGGGCGCGGGGCACGGGTTTTGGCCCGGCGCCGGACCCGGGCCGTCATGCGCGCGGACGCACCTCGACGTTCTCGAGGATGCCGACCGCGTCGGGCACGAGGATCGCGGCCGAGTAGTAGGCGGACACCAGGTAGGACATGATCGCCTTCTCGTCGATGCCCATGAAACGGCAGTTGAGGCCGGGCTCGATCTCGTCGGGCAGACCGGTCTGGTGGAGGCCGATGACGCCCTCGTTGTTCTCTCCGGTGCGGACGGCGATGATCGAGGAGCTCTGCCGGTCGGTGACCGGGATCTTCCCGCAGGGCAGGAGGGGCACCCCGCGCCAGGCGGGCATGTGGCGTCCCTCGACGTCGACGGTGCCGAGCACGAGGCCGCGCTTGTTGCACTCCTTGCCGAAGGCGGCGATGGCGCGGGGGTGGGCGAAGATGTAGTCGGTGTCGCGGCGCATGCTGAGCAGGTCGTCGAGGTCGTCCGGGGTCGGCGGGCCCGAGTGGGTCTGGATGCGCTGGTCGAAGTCGGTGTTGTGCAGCAGCCCGAACTCGGGGTTGTTGACGAGCTCGTGCTCCTGGCGCTCGCGGAGCTCCTGGACCGTCAGACGCAGCTGCTGCTCGGTCTGGTTCATGGGCTGGTTGTAGAGGTCCGCGACGCGGGTGTGCACCTTCAGGACGGTCTGGGCGACGCTGAGTTCGTACTCGCGCGGCTTGAGTTCGTAGTCCGCGTACGCGCCGGGCAGCGCGGCCTCGCCGACGTGGCCCGCGCTGAGCTCGATGGCGGCCTCGCCGGCCCGGTTGACGGAGCGGGGGTGGCCGTTGGAGCCGGCGTTCAGCACGTGGTCGCGGAGGTTCCCGTGCTGCTCGGCGACGGCCAGGTAGGCGGTGCGGGGCAGCGCGAGGAGGGTGACGGCGGTGACGGCCTTGGCGGTGAAGTCCCAGGCCCCGTCCCCGGCGAGCACCTGTCCGCCGAAGGTGTCGCCGTCGCCGAGCCGCCCGAGGAGGGTCTCGTCGCCGTACTGTCCGGTGCCGAGCTTCTCGATCTTGCCGTGGGCGATGAGGTAGACGTGGTCGGCCGGCCGGCCGGCGTGCACGACGACCTGGCCGGGCTCGAACTCCTGCTGGACGAAGCGGTCGGCGAGGGCGCCGAGCGCGGTGGGATCGTCGAAGCCACGCAGGAGCGGGAGTTCGGCCAGTTCGGCGGGGATGACCTCGACCCGGGAGCCGCTCTTGACGAAGGTGACGCGGCCGTCGCCGACCACGTACGAGAGGCGCCGGTTGACCCGGTAGACGCCGCCGGGGGTGTGGATCCAGGGGAGCTTGCGGAGCAGCCAGCGGGAGCTGATGCCCTGCATCTGGGGTTCGGACTTGGTGGTGGTGGCGAGGTTGCGGGCGGCCTTGGTGCTGAGGCTGAGCTGGACCTGGCGGATCTCGACGGCGGGCGGGGTGGCCGCGGGCTCGGTGTCGACCGACATGGGGGACTCGCTTTCCGGGGGCTTGCGGACTCTCGTACGTGACTCTCCGCGTCCAGATGTAACGCACAGTGGTGTACGTCATCCGGGTGCGGCGCGAACGGGTGGGAGCGCCGGACGGCGGCGGCCGCCCCGCGAGCGCCCCTCGCGCTCCGCCGTCCGGGCAGCCGTACGGGCGGGAAAGTTCGTCCACCCCCTTGCCAAGCCCCGGGTACCTCCGGTTTTACTGACCCGGAACGGATCAACCGAATGATCGGTAGTCCGTTTTACGACGGCGTTGACGACGGCGGAGGAGTGGCGCGCATGACGGAACTGCTGGACAGCGGCGAACGGCTCGGACGCGAGGAGCTGGCGGCCCTGCAGCTGGAGCGGCTGCGCGCCACCCTGCGGCACGCGTACGAGAACGTGGACTTCTACCGGCGCTCCTTCGACGCGGCCGGACTGACCCCGGACGACTGCCGTACGCTCGCGGACCTGGCCCGTTTCCCGTTCACCGCCAAGTCGGACCTGCGCGAGCACTACCCCTTCGGCATGTTCGCCGTCGACCGGTCCCGGATCCGGCGGATCCACGCCTCCAGCGGCACCACCGGCCGGCCGACCGTCGTCGGCTACACCGAGGCCGACCTGGACATGTGGGCCGACGTGGTGGCCCGCTCCCTGCGCGCCGCCGGGGCGCGCCCCGGACACAAGGTCCATGTGGCGTACGGATACGGGCTGTTCACCGGCGGCCTCGGCGCGCACTACGGCGCGGAGCGCCTGGGGTGCACGGTGATCCCGGCCTCCGGCGGCATGACGGCCCGCCAGGTGCAGCTCATCCAGGACTTCCGGCCCGAGATCATCATGGTGACCCCCTCGTACATGCTGACGCTGCTCGACGAGTTCGAGCGGCAGGGCGTGGACCCCCGCTCGACCTCGCTGCAGGTGGGCGTCTTCGGCGCGGAGCCGTGGACGGAGGAGATGCGCAAGGAGATCGAGGAGCGGTTCGCGATCGACGCGGTCGACATCTACGGCCTGTCGGAGGTCATCGGGCCGGGCGTGGCGCAGGAGTGCGTGGAGACCAAGGACGGCCTGCACATCTGGGAGGACCACTTCTACCCGGAGATCGTGGACCCGTTCACCGGCGAGGTGCTGCCCGACGGGGAGGAGGGCGAGCTGGTCTTCACCTCGCTCACCAAGGAGGCCATGCCGGTGATCCGCTACCGGACCCGGGACCTCACCCGGCTCCTGCCGGGGACGGCGCGGGTGTTCCGCCGGATGGAGAAGGTCACCGGGCGCAGCGACGACATGATCATCCTGCGCGGGGTGAACCTCTTCCCCACCCAGATCGAGGAGATCGTGCTGCGCACCCCGGGCGTGGCCCCGCACTTCCAGCTGCGGCTGACCCGGGAGGGCCGGCTCGACCGGCTGACGGTGCGGGCGGAGGCCCGTCCGGACGCGACGCCCGAGGAGCGTGCGGAGGCGGCCCGGGCGGTCGCGGCGGCGGTGAAGGACGGGGTCGGGGTCTCGGTGGACGTGGAGGTGGTCGACCCGGAGACGCTGGAGCGCTCGGTGGGCAAGATCAAGCGGATCGTGGACCTCCGGGGCGCGTAGCCTGGAGGGAGGAGGTGGTAGCGATGCTGTCGGACTCCCCCATAGCCGCGATCATTCCGGTCAAGGACTTGGCCCGGGCCAAGCGGTTCTACTCGGAGACCCTCGGACTTCCGCTGGTGAAGGAGACTCCCGAGGACACCAGGTACGAATGCGGTGGCACGACGATCGGCCTGTACGAGACCCCGCTGGGCGGCGAGGCCGGCCACACGCTGGCGAGCTGGAAGGTCGACGACCTCGACGGTGAGATGAAGGAGCTGCGCGACAAGGGCGTCGCCTTCGAGGACTACGACCTGCCTGGCATCAAGACGGTCGACGGCGTGGCCGAGACGGACACCATGCGCGGTGCCTGGTTCAAGGACACTGACGGCAACATCCTCTGTGTGGTGGAGGAGAAGGCTCAGGGCTGAGGGGCGAAGCGGTCCCTCAGGTCGCGCTTGAGGATCTTTCCGCTGGCGTTGCGGGGAAGCGCGTCCACGAGGAAGACGCGCTTCGGCGCCTTGAAGTGGGCGAGCTTCTCGCGTGCGTGGTCGAGGAGTTCGGCCTCGGTGACCCCGTCGCGCGGAACGACGACGGCCGTGACCGCCTCGATCCAGCGGTCGTCGGGGAGGCCGATGACGGCCACCTCGGCGACCCCGGGGTGGGTGTAGAGCGCGTCCTCGACCTGGCGTGAGGCGACGAGCACACCGCCGGAGTTGATGACGTCCTTCACCCGGTCGACGATGGTGAGATAGCCCTCGGCGTCGCGGACGGCGAGGTCGCCGGAGTGGAACCAGCCGCCCCGGAAGGCCTCCTTGGTCTCGTCGGGCTTGCGCCAGTAGCCCTCGCAGAGCTGCGGGGAGCGGTAGACGATCTCCCCGGGGGTGCCGTCGGGGACGTCCTCGCCGTCCTCGCCGACGACGCGCGCCTCGACGTGGCGCACCGGGCGGCCGCAGGAGTCCATGCGGCCCTCGTGCTCGTCGGGGCCGAGGACGGTGGCGAGGGGGCCGATCTCCGACTGGCCGAAGCAGTTGTAGAAGGCGAGTTCGGGCAGCCGGGCGCGCAGCCGTTCCAGGACGGGTACGGGCATGATCGAGGCGCCGTAGTAGGCCTTGCGCAGGGCGGAGAGGTCGCGGGCGGCGAACTCGGGGTGGTTGGCGAGGGCGATCCAGACGGTCGGCGGGGCGAAGAGGCTGTCGGCGCGGCCGGCCTCGACGAGGTCGAACAGGACGGCCGGGTCGGGTCCGTCGACGATCGTGTTCTCGGCGCCGACGGCGAGGTAGGGCAGCAGGAAGACGTGCATCTGCGCCGAGTGGTAGAGCGGCAGCGCGTGCACCGGCCGGTCGTCCTCGCTCAGGTCGAGGGCCTCGATCGCGCTGGCGTACTCGTGGGCGAGGGCGAGGTGGGTCATCACCGCGCCCTTGGGGAGTGCGGTGGTGCCCGAGGTGTAGAGCAGCTGGGCGACGTCGCGGGCGTCGCGGTCGGTGAGGTACTCCTCCGGTTCGGCGAGCGCGTCGAGCAGTGAACCGGGCGCGTCCCGCAGCGCCTTGACGGCGAAGCCCTCGGGGATCCGCCCGGCGAGGGCGGGGTCGGCGAGCACGAGGGAGCTGTCCGACTGCTCCAGGAGGTACGCGAGGTCCTCGCCGGTCAGATGGTGGTTGACCGGTACGTGGATCAGGCCGGCCCGGGCGCAGGCGAGGAACGCGATGAGGTAGGCGTCCGAGTTGTGGCCGTACGTGGCGACCCGGGCGTACTCCGGCAGGGCGATCCCGTGCTCCGGCCCGCGCAGCACGGCGGCGGCCGTGGAGACGGCGGCGTCCAGCTCCGCGTACGTCCAGGTCCGTTCGGCGTACCGGAGGGCGATCCGGTCGGGCACGCGCCGGGCGCTCGCGCGCAGGAAACCGTCGACGGTGCGGCTCAGGAGTCGGTCCATGCGGTGATCCTCGGCGGGGAGCGGGCGGCAGGTCAAGTACCGTGCGGCGCGCCGTACCCACCCGGACCTCGGATACCGAACGGGATGTTGACAAGCGGCCGCGCAACTGCGTGCATGGTCCAACTCGTCGTGCTCATCCGTCCGTTGGGAGGCATCTTGCACCTCCGTACCCGTCTGAAACACCTGGCGCTCACCGGCGCGGCCCTCGCCGTCGTCACGGCCTCGCTGCCCGGCGCGGCGGCCGCCGACTCCGGGGACCGGGGACGTCATCCGTCCGACCGGGGCCTGTCGGCCGTCATCCGGTACACCGAGTACGGCATCCCGCACATCGTGGCGAAGGACTACGCGAACCTGGGGTTCGGCACGGGCTGGGCCCAGGCCGCCGACCAGGTCTGCGTCCTCGCCGACGGCTTCCTGACCGTGAACGGTGAACGCTCCCGGTACTTCGGCCCGGGAGCCGCCCCGGACGGCTCGCTCTCCTCCGCCACGACGAACCTCTCCAGCGATCTGTACTTCCGTGGCGTGCAGGACGCGGGCACGGTCGAGGAGCTCCTCGGAACCCCCGCACCGGCCGGTCCGAGCCGGGAGCTGAAGGAGCTGATGCGGGGCTGGGCGGCCGGCTACAACGCCTGGCTGCGGAAGAACCGGATCACGGATCCGGCCTGCGCGGACGCCGACTGGGTCCGCCCGGTGACCGCGCTCGACGTGGCCCGGCGCGGCTTCGCCGTCTCGGTGCTCGGCGGTCAGGGCCGGGCCGTGGACGGCATCACGGCCGCCACGCCGCCCGCCGCCGCTCCCCCGTCGGCCGCGCCGCCCGCCGCCGCTCCCCCGTCGGCCGCGCGCTCGGGCGCCGCCGACCCGGACGTCCCCGACCCGGCCCGTACGGCCGAGGCGGCGCGCGAGCTGTTCGCTCCCGAGAACGCCACCATGGGCTCCAACGCCGTCGCGTTCTCCGGGGCCACGACGGCGAACGGGCGCGGGCTGCTCCTGGGGAACCCGCACTACCCGTGGCAGGGCGGCCGCCGCTTCTGGCAGTCGCAGCAGACCATCCCGGGCGAGCTGAACGTCTCCGGCGCCTCGCTCCTCGGCACGACCCTCGTCGGCGTCGGCTTCAACGACAAGGTCGCCTGGAGCCACACCGTCGCCACCGGGGTGCCGCTCAACCTGCACCAGCTGACGCTCGCCCCCGGCGACCCGACCTCCTACCTGGTGGACGGCCGGCCGGAGCGGATGACCGCGCGCGAGGTGACCGTGGCGGTCAAGGACGGCGCCCCCGTCACCCGTACCCAGTGGTGGACCCGGTACGGCCCCGTCGTCGGCGGCCTCGGCGCGCAGCTGCCGCTGCCGTGGACCACGACCACGGCGTACGCGCTGAACGACCCCAACGCCGCCAACCTGCGCGGCTCCGACACCACCCTCGGCTTCGCGAAGGCGCGGTCCACGCAGGACATCGCCGACACCCTGACGCGCACTCAGGGGCTGCCCTGGATCAACACGATCGCGGCGGACTCCGCCGGACACTCCCTCTTCGCCCAGTCCCAGGTGCTCCCCCGGATCACCGACGAGCTCGCCGCGCGCTGCTCCACCCCGCTCGGCCGGGCCACCTACCCGGCCTCGGGCGTCGCCGTGCTCGACGGCTCGCGCTCGGACTGTGCGCTCGGCTCCGACGCCGACGCGGTGCAGCCGGGGGTCTTCGGCCCGGCGCGGATGCCCGTCCTCCGGGACACCCCGTACGTGGAGAACTCCAACGACAGCGCCTGGCTGGCCAACGCCGACCGGCCGCTGACCGGTTACGAGCGGATCTTCGGCACGATCGCCACCCCGCGCTCGCTGCGCACCCGGGGCGGGATCGAGGACGTGGCGGCGATGGCGGACCGGGGCGGGCTCACGGTGGCCGACCTCCAGCGCCAGCAGTTCGCGAACCGGGCGACCGCAGGCGACCTGGCGGCGGCCGACGCGGCGAGGGCCTGCGCGTCGGTGCTGCCGGAGGACCCGGAGGTCTGCCGGGTGCTCGGGGACTGGGACCGGACGGTGGACACCGACAGCCGGGGCGCACTGCTCTTCGACCGCTTCTGGCGGAAGTTCACCGCCACGGTGCAGCCGGCCGCGCAGTGGAAGGTGCCGTTCTCCGCGGCCGACCCGGTCCGCACCCCGCACACCCTCAACACGGAGGCGCCCGGCTTCGCTCAGGCCCTCAAGGCCGCGGCGGCGGAACTGCGGGCGGCGGGCATCGCCCTGGACGCACCGCTCGGCGCCCACCAGTTCGTCGTACGGAACGGGGAACGGATCCCGGTGAGCGGCGGGACCGAGGCGCTGGGCGTCTGGAACAAGACCGAGCCCGTGTGGAACGCGGCGGGCGGCGGCTATGTGGAGATCACGCACGGGACCAGCCACGTGCAGGCGGTCGGCTGGGACGGGAGCCGGTGCCCGGTGGCCCGCACCCTGCTCTCCTACTCCCAGTCCTCGAACCCGGCCTCCCCGCACTTCAGCGACCAGACCCGGCTGTTCGCGGGCGAGCGCTGGGTGACCTCCCGGTTCTGCGAGAAGGACATCCTGCGCTCGCCCGACCTGAAGGTGGTCGTGGTCAGGGGCTGAACGACAGGAACACGAAGGCGGCGAAGATCGAGAGGTGGACGCTGCCCTGAAGGAGGGTGGCCCGTCCCGGCACCACCGTCAGGGCGCCCACCACGGCCGTCAGCACGAGCAGCACCATGTGGAGGGGCCCCAGGCCGAGGATCAGGGGCCCGTCCAGCCAGATCGAGGCGAGCGCGATCGAGGGGATCGTCAGGCCGATGCTGGCGATGGCCGAGCCGTACGCCAGGTTCATGCTGGTCTGCATGCGGTCCCGGCTCGCCGCCCGTACGGCGGCGAGGGTCTCGGGAAGCAGCACCATCAGGGCGATGACGACACCGACGACCGCCTTGGGCAGGCCGGCGGAGGCGACGGCGTCCTCGATGGTGGGCGAGACGAGCTTGGCGTTGCCGACGACGGCGACGAGCGCGACCACGAGCAGACCGAGGCTGAACCAGGCGTCGCGGGCGGTGGGCGGCGCGGCGTGCTCGTCCTCCGACTCCGGGATCCCCCGGTCCGGCCGCGGCACGGGCAGGAAGTAGTCGCGGTGCCGGACCGTCTGCACGGCGACGAACACCCCGTAGAGGATGAGCGAGGAGACCGCGGCGAAGGCGAGCTGCGCGGCGGAGAACTCGGGGCCCGGGTGGCTCGTCGTGAAGGTCGGCAGGACGAGCGTCATGGTCGCGAGGGTGCAGACGACGGCGAGCTCGCCCCCGGAACCCTCCGCGTTGAAGACGGCGACCCGGTTGCGCAGCGCGCCGACGAGCAGGGAGAGGCCGACGATGCCGTTGCACGTGATCATGACGGCGGCGAAGACCGTGTCCCGTGCGTAGCTCGTCGCCTTGTCCCCGCCTCCGATCATCAGCATGACGATCAGTCCGACCTCGATGACGGTCACGGCCACGGCGAGGACGAGGGAGCCGAAGGGTTCGCCGATGCGGTGGGCGATGACCTCGGCGTGATGGACGGCCGAGAGCACCCCGGCGAACAGACAGACGACGACGATCCCCACCGCGAAGCCCGGGAGCTCGCGCCCCCAGGCGAGGGCGAGCACAAGCGCCGCCACCACCGGCCCCCAGGTGGTCCACTGCCGTGCCCTTGCCGTCACCGTCGAACTCATGATCCGCATATTGCCACAAGAGGTCCTTTACGCCCGATTCGCTCAGCCCTCGGGATCGGCAAGGCCGTTCTCGTAGGCGGCGAGGGTCTCGACGAACATCCGTCGTTCCGCCGGACCGAGCGGCGCGAGGGCCGCGCGCCAGGCTCCGGCACTGCGGCCCAGCCAGCCGTCGATGGCGGGGCGGTGCGCCTCGGCGATGGAGACGATCTTCCGCCGCCGGTCGGCGGGGTCCTCGGCCCGCTCCAGGACTCCCTTCTTGGCGAGGTCGCCGACCATCAGGCTCACGGTGGTCGGGGCGACCTCCAGGCGGGCGGCGAGTTCGTTGACGCCGAGCGGCCCGTCGAAGAGGAGATAGGCGAGGAGGGAGAGGTGACGGGGCGCCAGGGTGAGGGACTGCAGCTCGTCGGGGATCTTGATGCGCTTGACCCGCCCGACCATCCGGGGCATGAGCAGCAGCAGCGTACGGACGGCGTCGTCGACGTCCGGTCCGTCGGCGCGCCGGGCGCCCTCGTCCACGGTTGACACCCTGCACCCTCCGATTTAGCTTTGCTTTCAAAGCAAATAGATCTGTCGTGACCGATGCTACCGAAGGGCACCCTCATGTCCGACTTCAATCAGCAGGTCATCGAGGAGTTCCGGGCCAACGGCGGCCGCGTGGGCGGGATGTTCGAAGGCGCCTCCTTACTCCTCCTCACCACGACCGGTGCCCGCACCGGCCGGCCCCACACCAACCCCGCCGTGTACGTACGCGACGGGGCCCGGCTGCTCGTCTTCGCGTCGAACGCCGGCGGACCGAAGCACCCGGCCTGGTTCCACAACCTCCGCGCCGACGCGCACGTCACCGTCGAACTCGGCACCCCCGACGGGTCCGTCGAACGCTTCGCGGCGAGGGCGGTGGTGACGGAGGGCGAGGAGCGGGACCGGCTGTACGCGGAGCAGTCCGCCCGGGATCCCGCCTTCGCCGCCTACCAGGCCGGCACGGACCGGGTCATCCCCGTCGTCGCCCTGCACCGCGTGGACCTCACGGACCCGGCCCGGCACCGGGCGATCGCCGCCCACCTCGTCAAGGTCCACGACGAGCTCCGCGCCGAACTCGCCGCGCTCCGCGAGGGCCTGGGATCCCCGGCGCCGACGCTCGGGCGGCAGCTCGCCCGCCACTGCCTCGGCTTCTGCGGCGCGCTCCACGCCCACCACCACAACGAGGACGGCGTCTTCGAGCTCCTGGAGCGCCAGTTCCCGGACCTCGCCGACTCCCTCGACCGGATGCGCCGGGAGCACGAGGTGGTCGCCCGCACGGTCGGCGAGCTGGAGACCCTGCTGGCCTCCGGCGCCGACCCGGCGACCCTGCGCACCGAGGTCGACCGGCTCGCGACGAGCCTGGAGGAGCACTTCGCCTACGAGGAGTCCCAGCTGCTCCCGGCCCTGGCACCGTAGCGCCGGTCGGACGCGCCAGCCCTCGACGCGGGCTTGGACCTGCTTCCACGCGGCGGTGGGGATTTGCCTGACCCGGCGCGCGTCCCGCATAGGCTGCATTCCACACGCGACGGACAGGAGGACGAGGTGGCGGAGACGGCGCTGGCCGAGGTGATGGCCGAGCTGGCGGAGCTCGACGACCCGAAGGCACGCGAGGTCAACGAGCGGCACGGCGACGACCACGGGGTGAACCTCGGCAAGCTGCGCGCGCTCGCGAAGCGGCTGAGGACGCAGCAGGAGCTCGCGGTCCGGCTCTGGGAGACGGACGACACCGCCGCCCGGCTCCTCTCCCTCCTGGTCTGCCGCCCGAAGGCGTTCGCGCGGGACGACCTCGACCGCATGGTGCGCGAGGCCCGCGCCCCCAAGGTGCACGACTGGCTCGTGAACTACGTGGTGAAGAAGAGCCCGCACGCCGAGGAGCTGCGCCTCGCCTGGCTCGCCGATCCCGACCCGGTGGTCGCGAGCGCCGGCTGGGCGCTGACCACCGCGCGCGTGGCGAAGCAGCCCGAGGGCCTCGACCTCCCCGGGCTGCTCGACGTCATCGAGGCGGAGATGAAGGACGCTTCCGACCGCCTGCAGTGGGCGATGAACCACTGCCTGGCCCAGATCGGCATCGAGCATCCCGAGTACCGCGCCCGGGCCGTCGGCATCGGTGAGCGGCTCCAGGTCCTCAAGGACTATCCGACCTCCCCAGGCTGCACCTCCCCGTACGCCCCCGTCTGGATCGGCGAGATGGTGCGCCGGAAGGAGTCGGGGATCTAGAGGGGCCGCTCCCTGCCTTCCCAGTACGGGTCGCGGAGGCGGCGCTTGTACAGCTTGCCGTTCGGGTCCCGGGGCATGGCCGCGACGAAGTCGACCGACTTCGGGCGTTTGAAGCCGGCGAGGCGGTCCCCGCAGTGGGCCAGGATCTCGGCGGCGAGCGCGGGCCCCGGCTCGTACCCCTCGGCCGCCTCGACGACCGCCTTCACCTCCTCGCCCCAGTCGGCGTGCGGGATGCCGAAGGCGGCGGCGTCCGCGACGGCGGGGTGGGCGAGCAGCGCCGCCTCGATCTCGGCGGGGTAGATGTTGACCCCGCCGGAGATGATCATGTCGATCTTGCGGTCGCGGAGGAAGAGGTAGCCGTCCTCGTCGAGGACGCCGAGGTCGCCGACGGTGAAGAAGTCGCCGATGCGGTTCTTCGCGGTCTTCGCCTCGTCCTTGTGGTACTGGAAGCCGCCGGTGTTCATCTTGAGGTAGACGGTGCCGAGTTCGCCGGGCGGCAGCCGCCTGCCGTCGTCGTCGAAGACGGCGAGTTCGCTGATGGGCCAGGCCCGGCCGACGGTCCCCGGCTTCTTGAGCCACTCCTCGGCGGTGGCGAAGGCGCCGCCGCCCTCGCTGGCCGCGTAGTACTCCTCGACGCACCGGCCCCACCAGTCGATCATCGCCCGCTTGACGTGCTCGGGGCAGGGTGCGGCGCCGTGGATGGCGTGGCGCATGGAGGAGACGTCGTACCGCTCCCGTACCTCGGCGGGGAGGGCGAGCAGACGGTGGAACTGGGTGGGGACCATGTGCGTGTGGGTGCAGGCGTACCGGTCGATGAGGCGGAGCATCTCCTCCGGTGTCCACCGGTCCATCAGGACCAGCGGGTGCCCGATGTGCAGGGCGGCGGCGGCGAACTGGAGCACGGCCGTGTGGTAGAGCGGCGAGCAGACCAGGTGGACGTTGCCATCGGCCGGCCGGATGCCGAAGATGCCGAGGAAGCCGCCGAGATGGGTCTCCTCGGGGAGCCTGCCGGGGAGCGGGCGGCGGATGCCCCGGGGCCGGCCGGTGGTGCCGGAGGTGTAGTTCATGACCCAGCCGAGGGTGCGGTCGGCGGGCGCGGATCCGTCCTGTCCGTCGAGGAGTTCGGCGTACGGGCGGAAGCCGGGGACCGTGCCGACGGCGTACCGGTGGGTGGGCGCGAGTCCGGCCTCGTCGGCGGCGAGGGTCACGGCCTCGGCGAACCGCTCGTGGGCGACGAGGACCTTGGCGCCGGAGTCGGCGACGATCCAGGCGATCTCGGGGCCGACGAAGTGGTGGTTGACGGGGACGAGGTAGAACCCGGCCTGGGTGGCGGCGAGATGGGCGGTGAAGAACTCGGGGCCGTTCGGCAGGACGACGGCGAACGCGTCGCCGCGCTCCAGGCCGGCGGCGCGCAGGCCGTGCACGAGCCGGTTGGCCTCGGCGTGCAGCCGGCCGGCGGACCACTCCTCGCCGTCGGGTGCGACGAGGACGGTGCGACCGGGGTCGGCGGCGGCCTGGGCCCAGAATCCGGTGGGTCCTTGTGTCACTGGGTGCTCCGTCCGGCGATGCGGTTGATGCGGTCGACGGCCTTCTCGAAGCCGCGGGTGAGCTCGTCGACGACCTGCTGCACGCTGCGCTCGGAGTTCATCCGGCCGACGATCTGTCCGACGGGGGTGCCGAGCAGCGGCTCGACCTCGTACTTCTGGATGCGGGACACGGCCTCGGCGACCAGGAGTCCCTGGAGCGGCATGGGGAGCGGGCCCGGGCCCGCCGGGTCGTCCCAGGCGTCGGTCCATTCGGTACGGAGCTGGCGGGCGGGCTTGCCGGTGAGGGCGCGCGAGCGGACCGTGTCGCCGGAGCCGGCCGCGAGGAGCTTGGCGGTGAGGGCGCGGGAGTGCAGTTCCGCCTCGGTGGTGGTGAGCCAGATCGAGCCGAGCCAGACGCCCTGGGCGCCGAGGGCGAGTCCGGCGGCGATCTGCTCGCCGCTGCCGATGCCGCCGGCGGCGAGCACGGGCAGCGGGGAGACGGCCTCGACGACCTCGGGGGTGAGGACCATGGAGGTGATCTCGCCGGTGTGGCCGCCCGCCTCGTACCCCTGGGCGACGACGATGTCGATGCCGGCGTCGGCGTGGTGGCGGGCGTGGCGGGCGCTGCCGGCGAGGGCGGCGACGAGGACGCCGTGGTCGTGGGCGCGGGCGACGACGTCGGGCGGTGGGGAGCCGAGGGCGTTGGCGAGGAGTTTGATCGGGTAGTCGAAGGCCACGTCGAGCTGGCTGCGGGCGACCTGCTCCATCCAGCCGGTGATCCGCCAGCCGGAGGCCTCGCCCTCGGCCAGTTCGGGGACCCCGTGCTTGGCGAGGGTGGCACGGACGAACGCCCGGTGCTCCTCGGGGATCATCGCCTCGATCTCGGCCTCACCGATCCCGTCGACCGCCTTCTTCGCGGGCATCACGACGTCGAGGCCGTAGGGCAGGCCGTCGGTGTGCTCCTGCATCCAGTCGAGGTCGCGGGCGAGGTCGTCGGGCGCGGTGTAGCGGACCGCGCCGAGGACGCCGAAGCCGCCGGCTCTGGTGAGTGCGGCGGCCACCGCGGGGAAGGGCGTGAAGCCGAAGATGGCGTGCTCGATCCCCAGTGTGCGACTCAGCTCCGTCTCCATGGGCGGCAGGATGCCGCAGCGGCGCGGCGGAGGGAAGAGGTTTTCTGACGCAACGTCAGATTCTTTGGGGACGGTGCGTCTGCGTTTCGCCACCGCGTCCGGTGGGAGAGGGTGGGCATGACGGAGCGAGCGAAACGAGACGGAAGGCCGAGCCGCCGCGCGTTCGGCGGCGGGGTGCTGGCCCTGGGAGGGGCGCTGATGATCGGTGCGGTGCCGGGGGCGGCGGCCGCGGAGGGGCCGCCGCCGGGGGCGGGATCGGGGGCCACGGACGGTGCGTGGTCCGCCGCGCGGCGGACCACGCTGCGGCGCGGGTCCGCGGAGCGGGCCGGGCTGCTCGCGCCGCACCTGGACGGACTCGTGGCCGAGGCCGAACGTTTCCTCGGGCCTTCCCCCGCGCACCCCTGGTACGCGGGCGCCGTCCTGCTCGCCGGGCGGGGCGGGACCGTCGCGCTGCACCGGGCGATCGGCTCGGCCGTGCGGTACGCGGCGTACGACGAGAAGACCGACACCGGCGTCGAGCTGCCGCCGGAGCGGCAGATCCCGATGACCGAGGACACCGTCTTCGACCTGGCCTCGGTCTCCAAGCTGTTCACCTCGCTCCTGGCGGTGCAGCAGATCGAGCGCGGAGCCCTCGAGCTGGAGGCGAAGGTCACCGCGTACCTGCCGGAGTTCGGCGGGGGCGGGAAGCAGGACGTCACCGTGCGGCAGCTGCTCACCCACACCTCCGGGTTCCGGTCGTGGATCCCGCTCTACCGGGAGCCGACGCGGGAGGGGAAGCTGCGGCTGCTGTGGGCCGAGACCCCGGCGAACCCGCCGGGGACCGCGTACCTCTACTCCGACCTCAACCTGATCTCGCTCCAGCTGATCCTGGAAGAGATCACCGGTCTCGGTCTGGACACCCTGCTCCACGACGAGATCACCGCTCCGCTCGGGATGCACCGCACGCGGTTCAACCCACCGCCCTCCTGGCGGCCGGAGATCGCCGCCACCGAGGACGCCCGGAAGCCCTGGTCCGGCCTCGACCGGGGCATGGTGTGGGGCGAGGTCCACGACGAGAACGCCTACGGCCTCGGCGGCGTCGCCGGCCACGCCGGGATCTTCTCCCGTGCCTGGGACCTCGCGATCCTCGCCCGCACGCTGCTCAACGGCGGCGCGTACGGCCGGGCCCGGATCCTCTCCCCCGCGTCGGTGGAGCTGATGTTCACCGACTTCAACACCGCCTTCCCCGGCGACGAGCACGGACTCGGCTTCGAGCTCTACCAGCACTGGTACATGGGCGCGATGGCCACCCCGCGGACGGCCGGGCACACCGGCTTCACCGGCACCAGCCTCGTCCTCGACCCGACGACCGACGCGTTCCTGATCGTGCTCGGCAACTCCGTGCACCCGGTGCGGTCCTGGCGCTCCGGCTCCGCGCCGCGCGTCGCCACGGCGGACCGGCTGGCCAGGGCCGTGCCCGTCCGGCCGGCCCGTGGCCGCACAGCCTGGTTCTCCGGCATGGCGAACGCCACGACCGCCACCCTGACGCTCCCTCACGTGGCGGGCGCCGCACGCCTGGAGTGCGCGCTGTGGTGGGACACCGAGCCGGGCGCCGACCCGGTCTCGCTGGAGGCCTCGGCCGACGGCGGCACGAGCTGGCGGCCGGTGCCCTTCACCACCGACGGGCCCACCGAACACCCCTCGGGCACGGTCGGCGGCTGGTCCGGCCGCGTCTGGCACACCGTGTCCGCGGCGCTGCCCGACCCGAACGCCGTCCTGCGCTGGCGGTACGCCACGGACCGGCGGTACGTGGGGAGGGGCGTGTACGTCGACGGGCTGCGGCTCCTCGACGGGACCGGGCTGCCGGTGTTCGACGAGGCGCGGCCGGCGGACGGGGCGCGGATCGAGGCGAACGGCTGGACCAGGTCGGCCGATTGAGCCCGAGCTGACGAACCGTCGGCGGCAGGCTGCGCACACATGATCACATGAGGTAGCGTCACCGCCGGGAGATCTCACCGGGGGGATGGGACGAACGCCGAGGCGAGCGTCTGTCGCGTCGCCCGTTCGCGGTGCCTTCCACTGCGCGGGGGTCGCCGCAACCGGCCCGCTGACGAGCGCGGCACAACCGCGTCCCGGCCCAGCCGCCCCATCATCCATCGCCTCCGCTTTCCCTTTCGTAAGAGGTGTCCCTTCATGCTGCCCTTGTCCGAGCGCCGTCCACCGGGCGCTCGCCACTTCGCGCTGTCCGCGTGGTTCTGCGCGCTCTCCCTCGCCGTCCTGGCGGCGGTCGCCCTCGCGGTCACGCCGCAGACGCCCGCCGCCGCCTCGACGACCGCCACGACCGCCGCGCCGGAGGTCGCGAAGCAGGTGTCCACCGTGCCGTTCAAGGCGCGGGAGAACTACTACTGCACCCGCATACCCGCCGTCGTCACGAGCAGGACCGGCGTCCTCCTCGCCTTCGCCGAGGGCCGCACCCGGGCGACGACCACCGGCTGCCACGACGTCGGCGACAACGACCTCGTGCTCAAGAGGTCCCTCGACGGAGGCGCGACCTGGCAGCCCCTCCAGATCGTCGTCGGCGCCTCGGACGAGCTGGCCCACGGCAACCCCGCGCCCGTCGTGGACGCGGTCACCGGCCGGATCACGCTCCTCTACTCCAGCAGCGACTGGAACCACGACACGGCCAAGCCCAGCCGCACCGGGTACGCACGCACGGTCCACGCCGTCCACAGCATGGACGGCGGCCTGACCTGGTCGGCGAGCGTGCCGCAGCCGCAGCTCAAGGCCGAGGGCTGGGGCTGGGTCTCCACCGGCCCCGGCCACGGAATCCAGCTCGGCCGCGGGCCGCACCACGGCCGGCTGGTCGTCCCCGGCGACCACACGGCCGGCGGGGACACGACCGCGGGCGGCCAGCTGTACATCAGCGACGACGGCGGCCTCACCTGGTCGCTCGGCGCCACCTCCGAGGTGAGCAAGTCCGGTGCCTACCCGGGGGAGCTGACGGTCGCCGAGACCGTCGACGGCAACGTCTACGTCAACGCCCGCAACTCCGCGCCCACGCACTGCCTGACCAACGAGCACCGGCTCGACGCCGTGGCCACCGACGGCGGCGGATCGTTCGCGGCCCCCTTCACCCAGGTGGCCAACCTGGACACCTCCCCGGTGTTCGGCTCGCTCCTTCGGCTGCACGCCGCGGACCAGGACGGGAAGCCCGACCAGCTGCTGTATTCGGGTGCCTCCCGCCTCGGCCCGAGCGCACTGGAGGACCGGCGTGAGCTCGCCGTCCGCTCCTCGTACGACGAGGGGAAGAGCTGGAGGACCGTCGGCACCCTGGTGTCGGCGGACCGCACCGGTTACTCCGATCTGGCGCTGCTGCCGAACGGTTCCGTCGGCATCGTGTACGAGACGGCCGGCAACATCCCGCACGGCAACGTCGTCTTCGCCGCCTTCACCGAGGACGCCATGAAGGCCTCCGAGACCGAGTTGCGCCGTCCGCGTACCTCCGACACGCGCGTCAAGGCCGCCGGCGAGGCCGGCAACCACGCCATCGTCCACGGCGGGGCGAAGCTCGGCACGCGCCTCGACGGCGTCGCCATGGACTTCGACGGCTCGGACGACTACCTGCGTCTCGTCTGCTCGCCGTCCCTGCGGGTCGAGGACAAGGACTTCACCGTCACGGCCTGGTTCAAGCACGACGCCACGACCGGCACCCTGCCGATCGTCTGGGCGTACGGCATGACCGGCCGGCACTTCTCGGTCCGGGCCGAACCCGGCACCGGTGTGCTGCGCGGCACCGTCGGCACGGACATCGGCACCACCGAGGTGACGCTGCCCTCCTCGTACAACGACGGCCAGTGGCACCACGTCGTGTTCACCCGCCAGGGCCTCACGCTCCGTCTCGCCGTGGACGGCGGCACCGGGGCCACCGCGGCCATGCCGGCCGGGGCCTCGGCGAGCGAGCGGAACCTCACCCCCGCGGGTGAGTTCAACATCCACATCGGCGCCCGGCCCGACTTCCCGAACCAGCCGCCCGGTGTGGCGCAGCTCTTCCGCGGCACCCTGGACGACGTGCGGCTCTTCAGCACCGCGCTGACCGACGCCGAAGCGGCCGACGTGAAGAACGGCTCCCTGGCCGTGAGGACCGGCGAGGAGAAGCTCCGCCTCGGCTTCTCCACCCTCTGGTAACCGGTCGAGACGCACGGGACGGCCGGTGCCCGGACGGGCACCGGCCGTCCTTCCCGGAGCCGCGCCGCCGGGGGACGGCACGGCTCCGGGGCCCGCGCCGTCAGAAGGCGAGGGCCGCCACCGAGGCCGTGCGGGCGTGCTGCTCACAGGCGTTGCCGTACGTCTCCGACCAGGAGACCCGCCGCCCCTGCCAGACGCCGTCGCCGGTGATCGTCACCGGCGCCCACTCGCGCGTGCAGGGCCGGTCGCCCGACCGGACCGTCAGGGCGCCCAGGTCGCCGCCGGACGCGGCCAGTTCGGCGCACGCGGACGCGGGGCTGGGGTGCGTGCCGCCGGGGGTGGGGGCGCAGCTCAGGGTGACGGCGCGGACGATCCGGGCCGTCTCGGGGCTGTCCCCCTGCCCGAGAGTGAGGACGAGCGCCGACGGCGGGTAGAGACCTTCGGGGGCGGCCTCGGCGGTGCCGATGAGGGCCGTGCCGATGAGGGCGAGGCCGGCGGCGGTGGCGAGCGCGGTGGCGCCGAGGGTACGAATGTGACGCACGGGGGTGTCCCTTCGCGTGGTTTCAGGAGTGCGAGCCGATCGACTGCGGAGGGGAGTCTCGTCGACGCGCAGAGTGATCGCACATCTGTCCGCACTTTCCGGCCGTCGCCACGCAGCGGACCCGACCGATTGGTCGTTCGGGAAGCTGAGAGGGGGTGCGGGCCGTCTCCCGACGGCCCTCCGGAGGCTGCCACCGGAGGGTCGTACAAGCTTGCACAACGCTTCCACCTGCGGCGATCCAAGACATGTTCGAGAGTGAACCACCTGAAAAGGAGCTTGATCGTCCGGAACTCTGCCGTCAGGCCCGGGGTCCGGCCGCGTCGCCGAGCGCCCCGAGGACGGGGCTGATGAGGGGGTGGTCCTCCGCTCCGCGCCGGACGGCGGCGAAGACCCGGCGGGTCGGGGCGACGCCCTCGATCGGGCGGACCTCCACGCCCGTGAGCTCCATCCCGCGCAGGGCCGAACGCGGCACGAGCGCCACGCCGGCGGACGCCGCCGCGAGGGCGACGACGGCGCGGAAGTCGTCGGACGAGTGCTCCGGGTTCAGGGTGAACCCGGCGTACTCGCAGGCCAGGACGGTCACGTCATGGCAGGGGTTCCCCTCGGACTGGCCGATCCAGGTGTCCTTGGCGAGGTCGGCGAGCGCGACCCGTTCGTCGCCGGCGAGGCGGTGGCCGGGCGGCAGGACCGCGTCGAACGGCTCGGCGTACAGCGGGACGCGGGTGAGCCGGGCGTCGTCCTCGCCCGGCGCGCCCCGGTACTCGACCGCGACGGCCACGTCGACCTGCCGGTCCAGGACCATGAGCAGGCTCTCGTCGCCCTCCGCGTCGCGGACCCGGACCCGGATGCCGGGCGCGGTGCGGGCGAGCGCCGTGATGGCGGGGGCCACGACGAGCCCGATGCCGGTGGCGAACGCGGCGACCGTGACCGTACCGGCGTCTCCGGAGCCGTAGGCGGCGAGCTCGGCCTCGGCGCGCTCCAGCTGGGCCAGCACGGCGTTGGCGTGGCTCAGCAGGATCTCGCCGGCCGGGGTGAGGCGCGCGCCGCGCGCGCTGCGGTCCACGAGCCGGTGGCCGGTCTCCTGCTCCAGGGCGGCGAGCTGCTGGGAGACGGCGGAGGGGGTGAGATAGAGCGCGGCGGCCGCCGCCGTGACCGTGCGGTGGTCGGCCACCGCACGGAGGATGTGCAACCGCCGCGCTTCGATCATTCCCCTAGTGTCTCAGCCTGCGGACACTAGCCGCGCAGGGCTGCGCGGGCGTCGACGAAGGCGTCGACGGCCCGGTTCACGTCCTCCGTCGAGTGGGCGGCGGAGAGCTGGACGCGGATCCGGGCCTGGCCCTGGGGCACGACCGGGTACGAGAAGCCGATCACGTACACGCCGCGCTCCAGGAGCAGCTCGGCCATCCGGCCGGCCTCGGCGGCGTCGCCGATCATGACGGGGGCGATGGCGTGGTCGCCGGGGAGGATGTCGAAGCCCTCCTCGGTCATGCGGGAGCGGAACAGCGCCGTGTTGGCGTTGAGGCGCTCGCGCAGGTCGCCGGCGGACTCCAGGAGGTCGAGGACCTTGAGGGAGGCGGCGGCGATGACCGGGGCGAGGGTGTTCGAGAAGAGGTACGGGCGGGAGCGCTGGCGCAGCAGGGCGACGATCTCGGCGCGGGCCGCGACGTAACCGCCGGAGGCGCCGCCGAGGGCCTTGCCGAGGGTGCCGGTGATGATGTCGACGCGGTCCATGACGCCGTGCAGCTCGGGGGTGCCGCGGCCGCCGGGGCCGACGAAGCCGACCGCGTGCGAGTCGTCGACCATGACCATGGCGTCGTAGCGCTCGGCCAGGTCGCAGATCTCGTCGAGCGGGGCGACGTAGCCGTCCATCGAGAAGACGCCGTCGGTGACGATCAGCTTGCGCCGGGCGCCGCCCTCCGTGGCCTCCTTGAGCTGCTGCTCCAGGTCGGCCATGTCGCGGTTGGCGTAGCGGAAGCGGCGGGCCTTGGAGAGGCGGATGCCGTCGATGATCGAGGCGTGGTTGAGGGCGTCGGAGATGACGGCGTCCTCGGGGCCGAGGATCGTCTCGAAGACGCCGCCGTTGGCGTCGAAGCAGGAGGAGTAGAGGATCGTGTCCTCCTGGCCGAGGAAGGAGGAGAGGCGGGCCTCCAGCTCCTTGTGCACCTCCTGCGTGCCGCAGATGAAGCGGACGGAGGCCATGCCGTAGCCCCAGCGGTCCAGCGCCTCGTGGGCGGCGGCGATGATCTCGGGGTTGTCGGCGAGGCCCAGGTAGTTGTTGGCGCAGAAGTTGAGCACCTCGCCGGGGCGGCCGCCGGCGGTGACCTCGACGGTCGCGGACTGGGGGGTGCCGATGACCCGCTCGGGCTTGTGCAGTCCGGCCTGCTCGATCTCTTCGAGGGTGGCGCGGACGGAGTCGCGTACGGAATCGAACATGGGTCAGGCTCCCGTGGTCCAGTCGAGGATGATCTTGCCGCTCTTGCCGGAGGCCGCGTCGTCGAAGGCGGCCTCGAAGTCGGTGTAGTCGTAGCGGCCGGTGATGACCGGGGAGAGGTCGAGGCCGCCCTCCAGGAGCACCGACATCGCGTACCAGGTCTCGAACATCTCGCGGCCGTAGATGCCCTTGATCGTGATCATGGAGGTGACGATCTTCGCCCAGTCGACGGCGAAGTCCTCGCTGGGCAGGCCCAGCATGGCGATCTTTCCGCCGTGGGTCATGTTGGCGATCATGTCGCGCATCGCGTGCGGGTTGCCGGACATCTCCAGGCCGACGTCGAAGCCCTCCTTGAGCCCGAGGGTGCGCTGGCCGTCGGCGATGGTCTGCTCGGCGACGTTGAGGGCGAGCGAGACGCCGGTCTTGCGCGCCAGGGCCAGGCGCTCCTCGCTGACGTCGGTGATGACGACGTTGCGGGCGCCGGCGTGCTTGGCGACGGCGGCGGCCATGATGCCGATCGGGCCGGCGCCGGTGACGAGGACGTCCTCGCCGACGAGCGGGAAGGACAGGGCCGTGTGCACGGCGTTGCCGAACGGGTCGAAGATCGCGGCGACGTCGAGGTCGACGGGGACGCGGTGGACCCACACGTTGGAGGCGGGCAGCGCGACGTACTCGGCGAAGGCGCCGTCGCGGCCGACGCCGAGGCCGATGGTGGAGCGGCAGAGGTGGCGGCGGCCGGCCAGGCAGTTGCGGCACTTGCCGCAGACGAGGTGGCCCTCGCCGCTGACCAGGTCGCCGACGTTGATGTCGGCGACGTCACGGCCGACGGAGACGACCTCGCCGACGAACTCGTGGCCGATCGTCAGCGGCGTCGCGATCGTCTTCTGCGCCCAGCCGTCCCAGGAGCGGATGTGCAGGTCGGTCCCGCAGATGCCGGTCCGCTTGACCTTGATGAGGACGTCTCCGGGACCCGTCTCCGGCTCGGGCACGTCCGTGAGCCAGAGTCCCGGCTCCGCGTTCAGCTTGACCAGCGCCTTCAATGCAACGGCTCCCGACGTGCGTGTCCTGTGATGTGGGGCTGCGGGCACGGCTGAGTGCCCAAGATCCCTGGAAGAGAATCTTCCGTACGCGAGGCTTGCGGTCCATCGAGGATTTCTTAAGCGCGCTCGCAGATCAGCTTCACACCCCAGGCGGGAAGGCGGCGACGTCAACGGGGCCGAACGGAGATACGGCCCCGCGACGTCGGGTCGCCAGGGCCTGCCAGACGTCGCGGCCCAGGCGGGACTCTGCGGACGGGCCCTACCGCCCCAGGGCCGCCATCGCCGCGTTGTGGCCCGGGATGCCGCTCACTCCGCCGCCGCGGACCGCGCCCGCTCCGCACAGGAGGACGTTGGCGTGCGGGGTCTCGACGCCCCAGCGGCCGGTGTTCTCGTCCTCGTACGGGAAGGAGAGGTCGCGGTGGAAGATGTGGCCGCCGGGGAGCCGGAGTTCGCGTTCGAGGTCGAGGGGGGTCTTCGCCTCGATGCAGGGGCGGCCCTCCGCGTCGAGGGCGAGGCAGTCGGCGATCGGCTCGTCCAGGTGGGCGTCCAGCTGGGCGAGCGTCGCCGCGAGGAGCTTCGCGCGCGTGCCCTCGTTGTCGGCGGCGAACAGCCGGGCGGGGGTGTGCAGGCCGAAGAGCGTGAGGGTCTGCTGGCCCGTCGCGGCCAGTTCCGGGCCCAGGATCGTCGGGTCGGTCAGGGAGTGGCAGTAGATCTCGGACGGCGGGGCGGAGGGCAGCCGCCCGGCCGCGGCCTCGGCGTGGGCGGTGGCCAGCTGCCCGTACCCCTCGGCGATGTGGAAGGTGCCGGCGAAGGCCTCGCGCGGGTCGACGGAGCGGTCGCGGAGCCTCGGCAGCCGGGTCAGCAGCATGTTGACCTTGAGCTGCGCGCCCTCCGCGGCGGGCGGGGGCGTCTCGCCGAGCAGGACGGCGAGCTCCTGCGGGGAGGCGTTGACGAGGACCTGCCCGGCCTCGACGGTCCCTTCGCCGTCGGCGGTCCGGTAGGTGATCGCCGCGCGCTGCCCGTCGGTCTCGATCCGAAGGACCTCGTGCCCGGTGACGATGCGCGCCCCGGCCGCGCGGGCGGCTCCGGCGAGGGCGTCGGTGAGCGCGCCCATGCCGCCGACGGGCACGTCCCAGTCACCGGTGCCGCCGCCGATGACGTGGTAGAGGAAGCAGCGGTTCTGGAGGAGCGTGGGGTCGTGCGCGTCGGCGAACGTGCCGATGAGGGCGTCGGTGAGGACCACGCCCCGGACGAGGTCGTCGGCGAACGTCTTCTCGACCGTGACGCCGAGGGGCTCCTCGAAGAGCATGCGCCAGGTCTCGGCGTCGTCCACGCGGGCGCGCAGCTCGCCGCGGCTCGGGAGGGGTTCGGTGAGGGTGGGGAAGATCCGGCGCGCGGCCTCGCCGGTGCGTCCGTAGAAGGCCTGCCAGGCCTCGTACGCCCGGTCGGAGCCCGTGAGCGCCGCGAACGAGGCCCGGGTGCGCTCGGGTCCGCCGCCGACCAGGAGGCCGCCGTCGCCCTTCGGGGTGTACGAGGAGATGGACCGTTTCCGCACGGCGAACCGCAGTCCCAGCTCCCGCACGATCTTCTCCGGGAGGAGCGAGACCAGGTACGAGTACCGGGAGAGCCGGGCGTCGACCCCGGCGAACGGCCGCGTCGACACGGCCGCCCCGCCGGTGGAGCCGAGGCGCTCCAGGACGAGGACGCTGCGCCCGGCACGGGCCAGATAGGCGGCGGCGACGAGCCCGTTGTGCCCGCCTCCGACGACGACGGCGTCGTACGAAGAGGAGGGGTCCGGGGCGTCGGGGAGGGGCTCACGGGCGCTCATGGCTCATGCTCACACGCGCCCGCGTGGCGGGGGAAGACCGCCGCATGCGACATGATCACGGCATGACCGAGATCGTTCTGATGTCTGATCCGAGGGTGGCCGCGATACCCGTGACGGAGTGCGGCGAGCGCCTCGTCGACGTCCGCGGCGTCGGCTCCCTGCTCGTCGACACCCGCAAGCAGGACCCCGCGGACGCCTTCGCGCACCTGCGGGAGGGCGTCGTCGAGCGGCTCCTCAAGGCGCAGGAACTGCTGCCCGACGGCCTGCGGCTGCTGTTCGTCGAGGGGTACCGGCCGCCGTCGCTCCAGCGGGCCTACTTCGAGGAGTACGCCGACAGCCTCCGCGCCCTCCACCCCGAGTGGCCCGAGGAGCGGGTCCGTACGGCGGCGAGCCGGTACGTGTCCCCGCCGGAGATCGCCCCGCACAGCGCCGGCGCGGCCGTCGACCTCACCCTGGCGGACGCCGACGGGCGGGAGCTGGACCTGGGGACCCGGATGAACGCGTCCCCGGAGGAGAGCGGCGGCGCCTGCTACACCCATGCCGGGAACATCGGCGAGGAGGCCCGCGCCCACCGGGAGCTGCTCGGCTCCGTGCTCACCGCGGCGGGCCTGGTGAACTACCCGACGGAGTGGTGGCACTGGTCCTTCGGCGACCGCTACTGGGCCCTGGCGAGCGGCGCGGCGGAGGCCCCGTACGGCCCGAAGGAGCTCACGCCGGCCGGCTGAGCTCCCAAGGGGCCGTCACGCCCCCGGCGGCGAGGCCGCCTTCATGAGGAGTTCGGCCGCTTCGGCGTGCCGGCCGAGGCGCTCCAGGCTCTGGGCCTCGTCGTCGAGGGCGGCGAGGGTGTCGGGGTGCGCGGGACCGAGCAGGCGCGTGCGGGCCGCGGCGATCGCCCGGTGGCACTCCAGCGCCTCCTCCCAGCGGTCGAGCCGGCCGAGGGCCACGGCGGTCTCCCAGCGGCTGAGGAGCGTGTCCGGGTGGTCGGCGCCGAGCACCCGGGCGCGGTCGGCGTGCACGCCCTCGGACTCGGCGAGCGCCTCCGTCCAGCGGCCGAGCCGGCCGAGGTTGACGGCGAGGGCCTGCCGGGCGCGCAGCGTCTCGGGACCGTCGGGGCCCTGGGCGCGGGTGCGGGCGGCGACGAGGTCGCGGCAGACGGCGAGGGCGTCGGCGGCCTGGCCGAGCCGGCCGAGACAGACCCCGGTCTCGTAGCGGGCGGCGAGGGTGTCCGGATGGTCGGGGCCGAGGGCCTCGGCGCGCGCGTCGGCGACCGCCCGGTACTGGACGAGCGCCTCCTGTCCGCGTCCGAGCCGGGTGAGGGTGAACGCGACCTCGTGGCGGGTCAGGAGGGTGTCGGGGTGGGCCTCGCCGAGCAGCCGGGCCCGGGTCTCCGCGACCTCGTGCGCCGTACGGTACGACTCCTCCAGGCGGCCGAGGCGGCCGAGGGTGAACGCCAGGTTGTGGCGGCAGCGCAGGGTGTCGGGGTGGTCGGCGCCGACGGTGCGCTCGCGGGCGGCGAGGACGTCGGCGTACACCTCGTACGCCTCGGGGTGCCGGCCCAGGCGGCCCAGGGCGTAGGCCCGCTCCTGACGTGCCGCCAGGGTGTCGGGGTGGTCGTCGCCGAGCACGCGGGCGCGGGCCTCGGCTACCTCGCCGAAGACGTGCAGGGCGTCGGCGGGGCGGTCGAGCCGGGCGAGGGCGAAGCCGACCTCGTAGCGGCTGGTGAGGGTGTCGGGGTGCTCCTCGCCGAGGGTCCGCGCGCGGTCCCGGGCGACGGACCGGTGCACGGACTCGGCCTCGTCCCAGCGGCCGAGGCGGCCGAGGCCCATCCCGGCCCGGAACCGGCCGGCGAGCACCGCGACCAGCTCCGCCGGGGCCGCGGCGGCCGGTGACGGGGGGCCGTCGGCCGCCGCGGTGGTCCACTCGGTGGTGAGGACGGCCGCGGCGGGATCGTGGGCGGCCGGGCGCGGCCCGGTGAGGGCCGCCGGGCGGTGCCCGCCGGTCATCCCCCGCACCCACGCGGGCGCGGGAGCGCCGGCACCGGCCACGGGCTCGGGCTCGGGCGGGGGTACGGGCAGGGGCACCGTCACCGGCAGCGCGGGCGTCTCGGCGGGCGGCGGGAACGCGGGCGCGCCGAAGCGGCCCGAGACGATCCGGCGGCGCAGGTCACCGGCGTCGGCCGGCCGCTCCTCGGGCACCTTCGCGAGCAGGTCGACGACGATCCGGTCGAAGTAGTCGGGCAGCTCGGCGCGGATCGCGCGCGGCGGGTTGGGCACCGTGTCCCGGTGGCCGATGAGGATGGCCCAGGAGTCGCCGAGGTCGAAGGGCGGAGCACCGGTGGCCAGCTCGTACAGCACGCAGCCCAGCGAGTAGAGGTCGCTGCGGTGGTCGATCTCCCCGCCGCCGCCGATCTGCTCCGGGGACATGTAGTGCGGCGTCCCCATGGCGATGCCGGTCCCGGTGAGCTTGGAGGTGAAGCCCATGTCGGTGCCGAGTCGCGCTATCCCGAAGTCGCAGATCTTCACCGTGCCGTCCCGCAGCCGCATGATGTTCGCGGGCTTGAGGTCGCGGTGCACGATCCCCTGCCGGTGGGTGTAGGCGAGGGCGTCGGCGACCTGGTCGGCGATCTCGACGAGGTCCTCGACGGGCAGCGGCTGCTGGTCGTTGGAGACGAGGAGCTGGCTGAGGTTGCGCCCCTCCAGGAGCTCCATGACGAGGAACAGCACGCCCTCGTACTCGCCGAAGTCGTGCACGACGGTGATGCCCCGGTGCTGGAGCGCCGCCGCCACCCGGGCCTCTCGGCGGAAGCGCTCGCGGACCACGGTGAGGACCTGCGGGTCCTGCTGCGGTCCGAGCGGCTTGAGGCACTTCACGGCGACACCGCGCCCGAGCGACTCGTCGGTGGCGCGCCACACCTCGCCCATGCCCCCGCGACCGATGACCTCGTGCAGGCGGTACCGGCCCTGGATCAGTCTGGAGTCCCCCATCGTGTGCTGCCGCCCCCGTCGATTCCGTACTGCCTCCTCGGCTCCTCCAGTATGGCCGCCGGGTCGGACAGTGAATACGGGGCGGGGTACGCGTACGGGTCGGGGCGTGTCTCCGGGCCGAGCCGGTCCATGGCGCGCAGGATGTGCCGGGGCGGCAGCCGCCAGCGCAGGCCGGCGGGGACGCAGCGCAGGAGGTTGGCGGTCGCGACGAGCCGGCGGGTGACCGTCTCCGGGGGCGGGGCGGGGCGGCCGTAGAGGGCATGGGCGTACGGGGGCAGGGTGTCGTACGCGAGTGCGCTGACGCGCCGCCAGATCACCTCGCGCGCCGGGACGAGGACGGGTTTCACGGGCGGGCGGCGCAGGAAGTCCGCGACCTCCCGGGCGTCCGGTCCGGCGGCGAGGCCGGGGCGCACCGCCTCGAAGTAGGCGGCGAGCTCGGCCGTGGACGCCGGGACGGTCTCCGGGTCGAGGCCGACGAGCCGCGCGGAGGTGCGGTGCTCGTCGACGTACCGGTCGGCCTGGGCGTCGGTGAGCGGGATCCCGGAGCGGCGCGCGACCGAGAGGTACGAGTCGGTCTCGGCGCAGTGGACCCAGAGCAGCAGTTCGGGGTCGTCCACGGCGAGCAGCCGGTGGATCCGCCGGACGCGGGCGCCGGCCGCCTCGGCGGCCTCGCTGGTCCCGTAGCTGAGGGTCCCGACGAAGTTCGCGGTCCGCATCAGCCGGCCCCAGGGGTCCTCACGGAAACTGCTGTTGATCATGACGCCGCGGACGGCGACGGGGTGCAGCGCCTGGAGCCAGAGGGCACGGACTCCGGCGATCCACATCACCGGGTCGCTGTGCAGCTGCCAGGTGACGGAGCGGGGGCCGAAGAGCCCGGGGTCGGCGTCCTGCCTCATGGCGCTCAGGCTACGCCGGAACCGTCCCTTCGGAACCGGTCGTGAGGCGTCGTCCTCGGCGCCGGCGACGGGACCGGGGTCGGCGACGGGACCGGGGTCGGGCCTCGCGCCTACGTCCGCGATGAGGGTCTCGACCCGGGTCAGCCGACGCGGGGGCTCCGGCGTTCGACGAGGACCGTGTCGCGCCAGACGCCGTGATGACGGCCGATGCGCTCGCGCGTGCCGATGACCCGGAAGCCCGCGCGCGCGTGGACGGCGAGACTCGCGGCGTTCTCGGGGAAGATGCCGGACTGGATGGTCCAGATCCCGGCCGCCTCCGTCGACTCGACGAGCGCCTCCAGGAGCGCCGACGCGACGCCCCGGCCCCGGGCGTCGGGGTGGACGTAGACCGAGTGCTCGACGACCCCGGCGTACGCGCACCGGTCGGAGACCCTGGTGGCGGCCACCCAGCCAAGGACCCGCCCGGCCCCGTCGAGCGCGACGAAGCGGTGCTCGGGCAGCCGGGCCGCGTCGAACCGTTCCCAGGTCGGGGCCTCCGTCTCGAAGGTGGCGTTCCCCTCGTCGACGCCGGCCTGGTAGATCGCGACGACCGCGTCGGCGTGCTCGGCGGTGAGCGGCGCCACGACGACGGGGGCGGTCATACGGCGGCCGCCTGGGTGAGCAGCTGCCCCATCGCGGCCAGGACGGCGGGCTCGACGCGGTAGTAGACCCAGGTTCCGCGGCGCTCGGAGGAGAGCAGCCCGGCCTCCTTGAGCTTCTTCAGGTGGTGCGAGACGGTCGGCTGGGAGACGCCGACGTCCGAGATGTCGCAGACACAGGCTTCTCCGCCGGGGTGCGAGGCGACGGAGGAGAAGAGCCGCAGCCGGACCGGGTCGCCGAGCGCCTTGAACATGGCGGCGGTCCGCTCGGCCTCCTCGGCCGTCAGCGGCCGCTCGGCCAGGGGCGGGCAGCAGGGCTCGGCGACCGGCGCGACGACCTCTTTATTCGACATCCATCTATGTTGACACACGCCGAATCAGGTGTCACGGTGAAGACGTCCAAGACATCGATGAACATCGAAGCAAGGGAGCCCGTCGTGCACACCAGCGCCGAGCAGCAGCTGCCCGTCGTGGTCGTCGGAGCCGGTCCCGCCGGTCTCGCGGCCGCCGCGCACCTCGTCGACCGGGGCCTGGAACCACTGGTCCTGGAGGCCGGTGAACAGGCCGCCGCCGCGGTCCGCCAGTGGGCGCACGTGCGGCTCTTCTCCACCTGGGGCGAGATCACGGACGCGGCGGCCGAGAAGCTCCTGGCCCCGACCGGCTGGGTGAAGCCGGACGCGGGCGCGTACCCGACGGGCGGCGACTGGGCCGCCGACTACCTCCAGCCGCTCGCGGAGGTCCTCGGCGAGCGGGTCCGGCTGGGAGCCCGGGTCACCGGCGTCTCCCGCACCGGCCGCGACCGCGTCGTCGACGCCGACCGCGAGACCCGGCCCTTCACCGTCCACGTCGCCCACTCCGACGGCCGCGAGGAGCGGATCCTCGCCCGCGCCGTCATCGACGCCTCCGGTACGTGGTCCGCCCCCGGCCCGGCCGGCGGCGACGGACTGCCGGCCCTCGGCGAGCGGGCGGCCGCCGACCGGATCTCGTACCGCGTACCGGACCTCAGGGACCCGGCGGTCAGGGCCCGTTACGCGGGGAGGCGCACGGCCGTCATCGGCTCCGGCGCCTCCGCGCTCACCGCGCTCGCGTCGCTCGCGGACCTGGCCCGGGAGGAGGAGGGGACGAAGGCGCTGTGGATCCTGCGCCGCGGCATCTCCGCCTCCACCTTCGGCGGCGGCACCGCCGACCAGCTGCCCGCCCGCGGCGCGCTCGGTCTGGCCGCCAGGGCCGCGGTCGCCGAGGGCCACGCCGACGCCGTCACCGGCTTCCGTACGGAGGCGATCGAACGCGACTCGGCCACGGGCACAGGCGCCGACGGGCGGCTGGTGCTCGTCGCCGAGGACGGCCGGCGTCTCGGCCCGGTCGACGAGGTCATCGTCCTGACCGGCTTCCGCCCCGACCTGTCCTTCCTCGACGAGCTCCGTCTCGGCCTGGACGAGCGGCTGCAGGCGCCCGTCGCGCTGGCCCCGCTCATCGACCCCAACCAGCACTCCTGCGGCACGGTCCACCCCCACGGGGTCAAGGAGCTCTCCCACCCGGAGCAGGGCGTCTACCTCGTCGGCATGAAGTCCTACGGCCGCGCCCCGACCTTCCTCGCCCTCACCGGATACGAGCAGGTCCGGTCCGTCGTCGCCGCGATCGCCGGCGACCACGAGTCCGCGGGGCGCGTCGAGCTCGTACTCCCCGAGACCGGGGTCTGCGGCGGCGCCGGCCTCTTCGACCAGCCACAGACCGACGGCACGTCCGACGAGACGGCCGGGGGCGGCTGCTGCGCCCCCTCCCCCACGCTCATCCAGCTCGGCACCACCGCCCCCGCACCCTCCTGCGGAGCCTGACCGACCGCCGTCCCGATGCGGGGCGGCGCCCGGCCGCGCATGCTCGAAGCATGCCCCGCAAGCATGACGACCGGCCTGCCCGGACGGGCGCGGGACGGACGGTGCCGGGATGACGTGGCCGTCCGTCCTCGCCGGAGCCGCCCTGATCCTGTTCATCCTGCGGGACGTCTTCCACACCATCTGGCACCCCACCCGGCACGGCGGGCTGAGCAGGCTGGTGATGCGTGGCGTGTGGCGCCTCTCGGCCCACCACGGGGCGCGCTGGCGGCCCGTCGGTCTGGCGGGACCGGTGGGCATGATGATCGTCGTCGCCGTCTGGGCGCTCGTCATCGCCGTGGGCTGGGCACTCATCTACTGGCCGCACATGCCGGACGACTTCTCGTACGCCACGGGGCTCACCCCCTCCGAGCACGCGGGCCCCGTCGACGCGCTGTACGTCTCGCTCGTCACCCTGGCCACCCTCGGTCTCGGTGACATCGCCCCGGCCTCGGGCTGGCTGCGCATCCTCGCGCCGATCGAGGCCCTGGTGGGCTTCGCCCTGCTCTCGGCGACCGTCGCCTGGGTCCTCGGCATCTACCCGGCCCTCTCCCGCCGCCGGGCGTTCGCCCTGCGCCTGTCCCATCTGGGCCGCAGCGACGGCACGACCGAGGCCCTCGACTCCGCCGGGGGTGCCGCGATCCTGGACGGTGTCGCCTCGGCGCTCTCGACCGTCACCGTCGACTTCCTGCAGTACGCCGAGTCGTACTACTTCTTCGACGGGGACGAGAACATCGCCCTGGCCGGCCGGCTCGACCTCGCCGTCGGCCTGGCGCACAAGGCGCGGCGCGCCCGCCATCCGGACGTCCGGCTCTCGGCCTCGGTCCTGCGCACGGCCCTGGAGGATCTGGCCACCGTGCTCGACGAGCGGTTCCTGCGCACCGGCGGGCCTCCGGAGAAGGTGTTCAGGGCGTACGCGGCGGACCACGGACGCCCCTGGAACGGCGCGGGCGACGAGGAGGGCGACGACGGGGGCGATATCCCCTCGACATGATCACTCCGGCACCACATCCTGAGCCCCATGGAATTCCTCTGCCACCACCGCGACCGGTCCGCGTCCATGCCGCTGCGGCAGGCCCTCCTGGAGGCGCACTGGGCGTACATGGACGGCTTCGCGAAGCAGCTGATCGCGCGCGGGCCGACCTTCGACGCGGCGGGCGAGACGTGCACGGGGAGCGTGCACATCGTGGACCTGCCCGACGCCGCCGCGGCCCGGGCGTTCGCCTTCGACGAGCCCAACTACCAGGCCGGGGTGTACCGGGACGTCCTGCTGCGGCGGTGGCGCAACACGCTGGGCCGGACGATGTGGGAGTTCCCCGGCGGCCGCGAGGGCGGCAACCGGTACCTGGTCCTGGGCCTCGGGGAGGGCGAGCCCGCGGACCTCACCCCGCCGACCGGCTCCTCGTACCAGGACGACCTGATCGCCTACGGGCCCCTGCTGTCGGACGACGGCACCACCTGGGTCGGCACGGCGGCCCTGGTGCGCGCCCCGGACGCGGCGACGGCGGCGGCCGTGCTGCGGACCCCCGGCCGGTATGCCGACATCGAGGTCCACGACTGGGCCTTCGGCGGCCGCCCGACGACGAGCTGACCAGCGCCGACCCGCTCCGTCCAGCACGTGAGACCGGCCGTGGAGGCTGCCCCCGCCGCGGCTAAGGTGCTGCTGCCCGCGGCCGGTACGCGATGCCCGGGCCACCCCTTCCGCTCGATCTCCACGAGGACGACGCCCATGTTTACGGTCAACGAGTACTTCGACGGCACGGTCAAGTCGATCGCGTTCACCCAGGAGGAAGGACCGGCGACCATCGGCGTCATGGCTCCGGGCGAGTACGAGTTCGGCACGGCCGCTCCGGAGGTCATGCACGTGGTCAGCGGCGCCCTGACGGTCCTGCTGCCGGGCGCCGCCGAGTGGGCGACCTTCGCCGCCGGGGACCGCTTCGAGGTCCCCGGCGACAGCTCCTTCCAGCTGAAGGTCGCGGTGGAGACGGCCTACCTCTGCGAGTACCGCTGACATACTGATCCGATGACCAACCCGCCTGCCACCGCGCTGGATTCACTGTCCGGGCTCGCCTTCGGTGACGCCTTCGGCGACCGCTGGTTCGGCATCCTGCGCCGGGAGGGCCCGGAGGCCCTGGAGGCGCGGATCGTCCCTCCCGAGGCGCTGTGGCAGTGGAGCGACGACACCGCGCAGGCGCTCGTGCTCGTGCGGGAACTCGCCGAGGGCGGCGGCACCGTCGACCAGGACCGTCTCGCCGTGCGCCTCGCCGAGGCCTACGCCGAGGACACGCACCGCGGCTACGGAGCGTCGATGCACGACGTGCTCCGCCGGATCGGCGCGGGCGAGCCCTGGCGGGACGTGGTGGCCGGACAGTTCGGCGGCCAGGGGTCCTGGGGCAACGGCGCGGCCATGCGCGTGGCCCCGCTGGGTGCCTGGCTCGCCGACGACCTCGACGCCGTGGCCGAGCAGGCCGCCCGGCAGAGCACGGTCTCGCACCACCACCCCGAGGCGGTGGCCGGGGCGGTCGCGGTGGCCCTCGCCGCGGCTCTCGCGACCCGCAGCAGGGGCGGGCCCGCGCCGGCCCGTCCGGACTTCCTGCGGGCGGTCGCCGCACGGCTCCCCGAGGGCGACGTCCGGTCCGGGGTGCGGATCGCGGCCCGGATGCCGGAGCACACCTCGGTCCGGCACGCGGCCGAAGTCCTCGGATCCGGCTACCGGATGTCCGGGCCCGACACCGTCCCGTACGCCCTGTGGTGCGCGGCGGGCCACCTCGACGACCTGCACGAGGGCCTCTGGACCACCGTCGCCGGGCGCGGCGACATCGACACCACCTGCGCGATCGCAGGCGGCGTCATCGCCGCCCGCACGGGCGTCGCCGCCCTCCCGCCCACCTGGCACACGGCCCGCGAACCACTGCCGCCGGTGGGGGACTAGGGGGCGTCTTGTCGAACAGGCCGGATCAGGGAGCGGCGTCTGGTGCCGTGCATCGCAAGGCGGAGGAGGGAGTCATGGCGGAGCCATGTCGACCGACGACAACGCGGCGAGGCGCGGTGCCAGACGCCGCGAGCCCGGCCTGATCGACAAGACGCCTGTGACCAAGATTCCTACTTGGCACCAGACAACGTTCGTGACCGGCACTGATGCCACGCATCCCGGGCCTTGGTCTCGGCGTTCGCGATGGCGTCGGAGCCGGCGACGAACCGCAGCGGCGGCTTCTCCCGTTCGGCGACGCTCAGCAGAGCGCGGGCCGGCTTGGTGGGGTCGCCCGCCTGTTTGCCGTTCATGGACTGCCATGCGGCCTTGGTTGCGGTGCTGCGCTCGGCACAGTCCTCGACGGACAGCTCCGCCCAGGTGGTGGAGGCGTCGACCAGCAACTCGGTGCGGAAGAAGCCCGGCTCGACGATCGTCGTACGGATGCCGAACGGCTCGACGTCGAAGCACAGGGACTCCATCCAGCCCTCGACCCCGAACTTGGCGGCGGCGTAGGCCACGCAGAACTCCTGGCCTATGAGGCCGGCAATGGACGAGATGGTCATGATGTGGCCGTCGCGCTGCGCGCGCATCACGGGCAGGACGGCGCGGGTGACGTTAGTCGCGCTTGGGCCAGATCGGGCCCTGGTCGGTCCAGATGACGCCCTTGTTGCGGCACAGGCAGAAGGGGTGGCCGATCGGGTCGGTGTAGACCTGCCAGCCGTAGCCGTTGGGGCCGATGAAGTCCTGCCTTAGCGTCGCGCCGAGGTCCAGGACGCGGCGCTGCTCGGACTTGATCTCGTCCACTTCGAAGTCGAGGTGGAACTGCTTGGGGTGCTCGCTGTCGGGCCACTGCGGAGCGCGATAGTCGTCCACCCGGATGAATGCCAGCTCGATCTCGCCGAACTGGATGCCAGCCCAGTCCTCGGAGCTGCCTTCCTTGATCGGACGGCCCGTCACCTCGGAGTAGAAGGCCGCCAGCTTCATCGTGTCCGGGCAGTCGATAATGAAATCGGTGAGTCGCAGCATCCCGCGATCTTGTCACAAGCTCACACCCGACTGTCCTGTCGAAGCGCATCTGTCAGCTGACCAGCCGTTGACCTGGCGGTATGCCAGGTGGTCTGAGAAGTCGGCGGCTCCGGATTCTCAGACCACCTGGCTTTCGAGGAAGTCGCGCTCTCGATGGAGGCAGAACCTCCGGTATGTGCCCTGGTGTCCCACCACGGTGCAAGGTGGCTAAGGCTGATCATGGTCCCGGGCTACCGAGGTTGAACTCGTGGTGTCGTAGGGGATGACCGACTCCCGTATGGTCAGGAGTACAGGATCCAACTCCGCGAGCCCCCGGTCGAGCACGTGTTCATGCCGACACGGTGATGGTCGTCGGATCCCGCGACCAGACACGTCTTCGTCGCCTTGTTCACCAGCTGCCACCCTGCCCCGCCGCCATCATGCAACGTCCACAGCGCCGCCTGGTCCCCGGCGATACAGTCCCGCATCACCGGCACCCCGTTGCGCGCCACCAGACACAGCCGCGCCCCGGCATTCTGCCGCAGCTCCGTCTCCGTCTCCGCGTACGGGGACATCAGCCACGTCTGGTACGCGCCCTCGTTGCACGTCGTCGTGTACGGCCCCCAGTCGGACCGGTAGTCCAGGCACTCACCCACGTCCGCGACGCTCTCGATGTGCACGTACTCCATCGACGTGGCCGCCGCGCTCGCCGGAGCCGTATTCAGCCCCCAGCACAGCACCCCAGCCGCCCCCATGGCGGCGATCTTCTTCAGCATGTGCCCTCCCCGGTGTCGATACACGGCAACCTACCCAGGAGAGGGGAAACGACTACACGGCACGACGGGGGCGTGCGTGCGTGCGACGGTCCCCGCACAACGAAGCCCCGCCCTCCAGGGCCAGGAGGACGGGGCTCAAACCCCACGTACGGGGCAACGTCACACGCCCCCTAGCGGCGGACGCGGGGCATGCCCAGGCCGATCCAGGAGATGATCTCGCGCTGGATCTCGTTGTTGCCGCCGCCGAAGGTGAAGATGACGGCCGAGCGGTAGCCGCGTTCCAGTTCGCCGTGGAGGACCGCACCCGCCGAGCCCTCCTTGAGGGCGCCCGCCGAGCCGACGACCTCCATGAGGGCGGCGTAGGCGTCGCGGCGGGCCTCGGAGCCGTACACCTTGACGGCGGAGGCGTCCTGCGGGGTGAGGGTGCCGTGCTGGACGGCGTTCACCATCTGCCAGTTGAGGAGCTTCATCGCGTCGAGGCGGGCGTGGGTGCGGGCCAGGGTGCGGCGGACCCACGGGAGGTCGATGACGCGGCGGCCGTCGGAGAGCCGCGTGCCGGCGGCCCAGCGCTGGACGTCGTGAAGCGCGCGGATCGCCATCGTGCCGTGGGCGGCGAGGGTCACGCGCTCGTGGTTGAGCTGGTTGGTGATGAGCCGCCAGCCCTTGTTCTCCTCGCCGACGCGGCGGGAGACGGGCACGCGGACGTCGTCGTAGTAGCTCGCGGTGGTGTCGTGCGAGGCGAGCGTGTTGATGATCGTGCAGGAGTAGCCGGGGTCGCTCGTCGGCACGAGGAGCATGGTGATGCCCTTGTGGGGCGGGGCGTCGGGGTCCGTGCGGACGGCGAGCCAGACCCAGTCGGCGGTGTCGCCGTTGGTCGTCCAGATCTTCTGCCCGTTGACGACGTACGTGTCCCCCTCCCGCACCGCGCGGGTCTTGAGGGCGGCCAGGTCGGTGCCCGCGTCGGGCTCGCTGTAGCCGATCGCGAAGTCGATCTCGCCGGAGAGGATCCGGGGCAGGAAGTACGTCTTCTGCTCGTCCGTGCCGTACTGCATGATCGTCGGGCCGACGGTGTTCAGCGCCATCAGGGGCAGCGGTACGCCGGCCTGCGCGGCCTCGTCGAAGAAGATGAACTGCTCCATCGGGCTCAGCCCGCGGCCGCCGTACTCGGTGGGCCAGCCCACCCCCAGCCAGCCGTCGGCGCCGAGGCGTCGCACGGTCTCGCGGTAGAAGCGCTTCTGGGCGGCCGGGTCCGCGTAGCGGGTGTGGACGTCGTCCGGGACCAGCTCGGCGAAGTACGCCCGCAGCTCGGCGCGCAGGCTGTTCTGTGCGGGCGTGTACTCGAGGTGCATGGCGTCCTCCCGTGGCGGCGTCCTGCGGCGGCGCCCGCGGCGTTCTCGTCCGCGGCACGCGACGGCGGACACGGTAGAACGTGTTCCATAAATGCGGAAGCCTCGGGACTCCGCCGGAACGCCGCGACCCCGGTTCGGTACGACCGATCCGGGGCCCACGAGAGGGTGGCGTGCGTCCTACGGCAGGAGCTCGTCCATGCAGGCACGGCCCTTCTCGGCCATGCGGCGTTCCGCCCAGGCGAGATTCTTCGGATTCAGGTCACGGCCGGAGGCCAGTACCACGTCCTCCGGACCGTATTCGCCCTCCGACCCGGTGTGCAGCAGCCGGTCGGGCGTCGGGATGTCCCCCGGGGACGTCTTGTCGGGCTCAGCGTTCATGCCGCCTCCTACGTGTTCGTCCGGCACTCGCCATTCTCGTGTCCGGTCCCCGTGAGCGCATCCGGGGGCCGCCGTCGTCCCACGTCGACGCGGTGTCGGTGGCCTGTCGACCGGGCCGGGGAGGGTGAGGACCCGGCCCCGCCGTCCCCGAGGAGTACTCGATGCCCCAGCCCCAGGCCCTGCCCCTGCACCGCCTCCACGTCACCGCCGTCCGCCCGGTGACCCCGCGCATGCGCCGGGTCACCCTCGGCGGCCCGAGCCTCGACGGCTTCGTCCTGGCGGGCCCCGACCAGCAGGTGAAGCTGTTCTTCCCCCGGCCGGGCCGGGCCGAGCCGGTCCTGCCGGTGCCCGAGCCCGACGGTGACGCGATGCGCTGGTACGGCGCCTACGCGGCGCTCCCCGAGGCGGCGGGCCCTGGCGTACGTCCAGCTGCCCGACGCGGCCGAGGAGCAGCCGTTGCCGACGGCCGGGGACCTGACCGTGCGCCGCCTCCGCGACGGCGACGCGCCGGCCGAGGCCGTACGGGCGGACGCCCTGCCCGCCGGCCGTCCGTACGTCTGGCTCGCGGGCGAGGCCTCGGCCGTGCGGGGGCTGCGGCGGCACCTCGTGGAGGAGCGGGGTGTCGACCGGCGCTCGGTGCACTTCACCGGGTACTGGCGCCGCCGCCTCACCCAGGACGACGCACCGACCCCGGAGGACCTGGCCGAGGCACGCGAGCGCCTGTCGCTCGGCTAGGGCCGGTCCGAGTCTGGTCCTCTGGACGGGGCCCGAGGGGTGTCCGGCCCTGATCCGGCCTGGCTCTGGACGAGGGTGGCGGCTTCCCTGAGGGAGAGCCCGGCGCCCTCCTCGTACCGGCGGGTGTACGTCTCCGCCGGCAGGGCCCCGCGGAGCACCTCCTCGGCGCGGGCCCGGATCGCGGCCTCGGTCTGCGGGGTGAAGGGACGGAAACCGCCGCCCGTGTCGGAGCCGGCGTGGGCGTCGTACGCGCCGAGGAGCCGCGCTCCCGTCTCGGCGCCGTCCGGTCCGCCGCGTCCGCCGCGTCCGCCACAAGCCCAGGCCGTGGTCGCGAACTGGGCGACGAGCAGGTGCGGGGCGACCAGGTGGGCGAGGGTCTGCACGTCCACGACGGCCCGTGCGAGGCGCTCAAGGGCCTGGTCGTAGGCGCCGTCGAGGCAGTCGAGCCACGCCCAGGTGCCGCCGACGAGGCCCCAGAAGAGCGCCGGGGTGACCTCCCCGAACTCCCCCTCCACGAGGGAGAGTTGCGCGCGGGCGAGGCCGGTGCGCCCGGTGTGGCCGTAGTGCTGGGCGAGCAGCAGCCGGCCGGCGCCGGCCGCCTCGGCGCCCCACTGCCCGGCCTAGTCGGCGGCCTCGGCCAGGAGCCGTTCGGCCTCCGCGTCGCCCGCGGGGCTGAGCCGGAGCCGTACGGCCGCGAGGCGGGCCGTGAAGACGGGCACCTGGGAGCGCGCGCCGACCCGGGCGGCCGCGTCGGTGGCCCGCTCGAAGTCCGCGGCGGCCTCGGCGAGCCGGCCCTCGCGCTCGTAGGCCTCGCCCCGGGCGGCGAGGGACTCCGCGATCCCCCAGGAGTCCCCGGCCGCCTCGAAGAGGGCGAGCGCCTCGGCGGCGTCGGTGTCGGAGCCGACGAGCTTGGCCCGCATGAGGAGCGCGAAGCCCAGGTCCCAGCCCGGGCCGTGGGCGCGGCAGGCGTCGACGATCAGGGTGAGGGTCTCGCCGAGACTCGTGAGCTCCCCGGTCATCAGCCGGGCGAAGTACCACATCGTGCCCGGCTGACGGCAGGTCTGCGGGAGGCCGGGGCGGTACGCGGCGACGAGGGCGGTGAGGCGGGTGCGGGTCTCGGGCCGTTCGAGGACGGTGGCGCCGTCGCCGCCCTCGGTCGCGAGCGCGTAGAGACGGCCGCCGCGCCGGGCCTCCCACAGCCGCTCGCCGGTCCACGGCGGCGGCACGTCCACGCACCGCCCGTCCAGCGGCTCGGCGGGGCGCACGGGCTCCTGGAACGGGTCGGGGCCGAGGCGGCCGGCCTCGGCGGCCCAGGTGCGGGCGTCGACCTGGTGGTTGCGGAGCTGCCAGAACCAGCTCAGCACGTGGACGAGGCAGAGCAGCTCCTGCTCGTCGCCGAGCGCCAGCGCGGTCCGGAGGGCGCCGCGCAGATTGCCGTGCTCCCGCTCGAAGCGGGCGATGGCGGCGATCTGACCGGGACCGCGCAGCTCCGGGTCGGTCCGGCGGGCGAACTCGCGGTAGTACGTGAGGTGCCGCCGCGCGACGGCCACCCGCTCCCCGGCCTCGTCGAGCCGCTCCCCCGCGTACTCGGCGACGGTCTCGAGCAGCCGGAACCGCATCCCGCCGCCGTCCGGGGCGGCCACCACGAGCGACTTGTCGACCAGGGCACCGAGGACGTCGAGGACGTCGGCGCCGTGCCCTCCCGGGGCGCGCGCCCCCGGCGGGGCCTGCACCGCGCTGCCGAGCCCGCCGGGCCGGTGGGCGCCCGGCACGTCCGGCGGGCGGGTGCCGGACACGTCGGCGCCCGGCGCTTCGGGACCGTGCGCACCCACGCCCGCCGCGCCCGCGTGGGACAGCCGGGGCTCGTCGGCGCCAGGCCCGTCCGGGGCGGCGGCATCCGGCGTCGGCCCGCCCCCGCACACCGTCTCCGCCGCCGTGAGGTCGCAGCCGCCCGTGAAGACCGCCAGGCGCCGCAGGACCGCCCGTTCGGGCTCGTCGAGGAGGTCCCAGGACCAGTCGACGACCGCGCGCAGGGTCTGCTGGCGCGGCAGTACCGTGCGGGCGCCCGAGGTCAGCAGGCGGAAGCGGTCGTCGAGGCGGTCCGCGATCTGGCGGGCCGACAGCAACCTCAGCCGCGCCGCGGCCAGTTCGATGGCCAGCGGCAGCCCGTCGAGACGGCGGCAGATCTCCTCCGCCGCCCCCGGGTCATCCGCCACGTCGAAACCGGGCCGCGCGGCCGCGCCCCGCTCGCCGAGGAGCCGGAGCGCCATGTCCACGGGCAGCGGGCCCAGGGGCCGGACCTCCTCCCCCGGCACCCCCAACGGCTCCCGGCTCGTGGCGAGGACGGTCACGCCCGGGCAGCGGGTGACGAGCGCCTGCGCGAGTTCCGCCGCCTCGGCGACGACGTGCTCGCAGTTGTCGAGGACGAGCAGCATCCGGCGCCCGGCGCAGTGCTCGACGAGGCCCGCGAACCGGTCCTTCGGTCCGGCCGCGGCGACGGCCGGGGTGGGCCAGAGCTGGGTCTCGCGCGCCCCGAGTGCGGTGAGGACGGCGGCGGCGACCGTGGACTCCTCGCGTACGGAGGCGAGTTCGGCGAGGTGGACGGGGCCGTCGTACGTCCCGGCCGCCTCCAGGGCGAGCCGCGTCTTGCCCACGCCGCCCGGCCCGGTGAGGGTGACGAGCCGGCGTCCTTCCCAGGCGGCGGCGAGCGCACCCAGTTCCTCGGCCCGGCCGATGAACGACGTCAGACGGGCGGGAAGGGTCCGCGGCGGGGAGGGTACGGGCCCCTCCTCCGCGAGGAGTTCGGCGTGCAGGGAGCGCAGTTCAGGGCCCGGGTCGGTGCCGAGCCGCTCGGCGAGGGCCCCGCGTACCTCCTCGTACGCCGCGAGGGCCTCGGCGGGCCGCCCCGCCGCGCGCAGGGCGCGGATGCGCAGGGCCTGGAGGGGTTCGTCGAGGGGCTGTCCCGCGGCGAGCGCGGCGAGCGGCGCGAGGACGTCGCCGGCCCGCCCGAGGGCCAGGTCGGCGGCGAGCCGGTCGCGCCGCGCCTGGGCGTGCCGCTGCTCGACCCGTACGACCAGGGGGTCGGTGTCCCGGCCGGGCAGGTCCGCGAGCGCGGGCCCGCGCCAGAGCCCGAGAGCCTCGTCGAGGAGCGCGGCCGCCCGCTCGGCCTGGCCGTCGGCGAGGGCGGCGGCGCCTTCGGCGGCGAGCCGTTCGAAGACGTGCAGGTCGACGGCGTCCGGCCCGGCGGCGAGCCGGTAGCCGCCGGCGGGCTCCGAGACGACGGCTTCGCGGCCGAGGGCGCGGCGCAGGCGGCCGACGAGGGCCTGGAGCGCCGCCGTACGGTCCTGGTCGTCGGCCGGGTCGCCGTCGGCCCAGACCTGGTCGATCAGCGCACCGGGTCCCACCGCGCGTCCACCGGCGGCGGCGAGCGCGGCGAGGAGGGCCCGGAGCCTGGCACCGCTCAGGGCGGCCTCCGTCCCGTCGTCGGTACGGAAGGCCTGACACGGACCGAGAACACGATAGGACGGCTGCACCGGCCCATTCTGCCCCCGCCGGGGTGCCGGTGGTGCCACAGGGCCGGACGCCCGGGGTAACGCACCCCGAGTCCCACGCCCGGAGTTTCACACCTGGGGTCCCACTCCCGGAGATCCGCGCCTGGAGTCCCACTCCCGGAGTTCCGCGCCTGGGGTCCCACATCCCCGACCCGGCGACCCACACCACCTCCCCCGCCCGGCGTCCGCGCCAGGCGTCCCGCATCCCCGGCGCGGCGACCCACGTCATGCGAGCCACGTCAGGCGTCCCCCATCCCCCGCCCGGGGTCCGCGCCCGGCATCCCACGTCAGGCGTCCCCCATCCCCGACCCGGCGACCCACGCCCGGCGTCCCACCTCCCCCGCCCGGGGTCCGCGCCCGGCATCCCACGCCAGGCGTCCCGCATCCGCGGCCCGGCGGTCCACGTCAGGCGTCCCCCATCCCCGACCCAGCGGCCCACGCCAGCTCCCCGGCCCGGGGTCCCACCGCCCGCACCCGGCGTACCGCACCCGCCATCCCGCACCAGGCGTCCCACCACCCCCCTCCCGGGCTCCGAGCCAGGCGTCCCACCGCCCGCACGCGCCATCCCGCACCAGGCGTCCCATCTCCCCCGCCCGGCGTCCCGCATCCGATGCCAGGAGCCCGGAGTCCGGCGCCCCCGTCCCGTGCCCCGCGCCCCGCCCGCCTCGGCAGGCACTCCCGTCCCCTCCGTCGCCGCAGCGCCGCGCAGCGGGCCCGCGGCGAACTCGCGCCACGCCGTGTCACCGCCATGGCGTCCGCGGGGTGCGGGTTCGACAATGGGGAGGATGACCGATGACGACCCGCGTACGCGCAGTGGCGAGATCGGGCCCGCCGAGTGGCTCGCCATGAACCGGACCGGCAGCTTCGACTGGGATCTCGACACGGGCACCATCGATGTCGACGAGTCCGGGCTGCTGATCTTCGGCGTGTCCCCGGACGCCTACGACGGGCGACCGGGGTCGATCGTCACGCGACTGGCTCCCGACGAGCGGGAGAAGCTCGACGGCGTCGTACGGCAGGCCGTGAAGGGTGGCGCGACCTCGTACACGG
Organism: Streptomyces sp. NPDC055815; assembly: GCF_053616475.1. Classification (NCBI taxonomy): domain Bacteria; kingdom Bacillati; phylum Actinomycetota; class Actinomycetes; order Kitasatosporales; family Streptomycetaceae; genus Streptomyces; species Streptomyces sp. NPDC055815. Next base: position 41,826 of record NZ_JBSHDU010000025.1, read on the forward strand.
CCCACTTCCCCATCCCGCAGGCCGACGGCTCACCCCACTGGACGCATGTGCAGGCGCGGATCCTGCGCTCGCCGGACGGCCGGGCCCGGCGGATCGTCGGGGTCGTGCGGGACACGACGGCCGAGGTCGCCCACTTCGCCTTCGTGCAGGAGCTGGAGAAGCGGCGCGAGGTCCAGACGAGCATCGTCGAGCGGACGACGAACGCGCTGTCGCGCGCGGTGACCGTGGACGACGTGACGGCCGCCCTGACCGGGCCCGGCGGTCTCGCCCGGCTCGGCGCCGACGGTCTGGCGCTCGGTCTCGTCGAGAACGGCTCGCTCAACATCATCGCGCTGAGCGGTGAATCCCTCGACGTCCTCAACGACTTCCGCAGCCGCCGCCTCGACCGGAAGCTGCCGCTGGCCGAGACGGTGCTGAGCGGCCGGCCCCGCTTCGTGTCCTCGTTCCCGTCCCTGGGACGGGACTTCCCCGAACTCGCGCCCTATCTGTCGCGGCTGGAGTTCCGGGCGGCCTGCTACCTCCCGCTGGTCGCGCAGGCGCGTTCGCTCGGCGGGATGGCCCTCTTCTACCGGGGCCGCACCTCGTTCAACGCCGACGAGCGGAACCTCGCCCTCGGTCTCGCGGCGATCGTCGCCCAGTCGCTCCAGCGGGCGATCCTCTTCGACGAGGAGCGGGAGCTGGCGACCGGGCTCCAGGCGACGATGCTGCCGCGCAACATCCCGCAGTTCACCGGGGGTGAGATCGCCGTCCGCTACCACGCGGCGTGGAGCGGACGGCAGGTCGGCGGCGACTGGTACGACGTGATCCCGCTGCCCCGCGGCCGGGTCGGGATCGTCGTCGGCGACGTCCAGGGCCACGACACGCACGCCGCCGCCATCATGGGGCAGCTGCGGATCGCCCTGCGCGCGTACGCCGGAGAGGGCCACGCCCCGTCGACGGTCCTCGCCCGCGCCTCCCGGTTCCTCGCCGAACTGGACACCAACCGCTTCGCGACCTGCACGTACGCGCAGGTGGACCTGGCGAGCGGCACCCTGCGCGCCGTACGGGCCGGGCACCTCGGTCCGCTGATCCGGCACACCGACGGCCGGGTCGGGCAGCCCAAGCTGCGGGGCGGCCTCCCGCTGGGTCTGGCGACCGTGTTCGGGGACGAGGAGTTCCCGGAGACACGGCTCGACCTCGTGCCCGGCGAGACGCTGGTGCTCTGCACGGACGGGCTCGTCGAACAGCCCGGCTCGGACATCGAGTCCGGCCTCGCCGCGCTGTCGGGCGCCATCAGCAGCGGCCCGCCGCAGGCGGAGGCGCTCGCCGACCACCTTTCCGAGCGGCTCTGGGAGCGGTGGGGCTCGGGCGACGACGTGGCGCTCCTCGTACTGCGCCGCAGCCCTGACCCGGGCACGCCCCGGGCTCCGCGCATCCACCAGTACATCCACCAGGCCGACCCGCAGGGCCTTTCGGACGCGCGCGCGGCCGTCGGGCAGGCGCTCCGCGACTGGGGCATGCCGGAACTCGTCGACGACGCGGAGCTGTTGACGGGCGAGCTCCTCGTGAACGTCCTGCTGCACACCGAGGGCGGGGCGGTGCTCACCCTGGAGGTGCTGCCGGAGCCGGTGCGGCGGGTTCGGCTCTCGGTGCAGGACCGGTCGAGCGCCTGGCCCCGGCGGCGTACCCCCGGAGAGGCCGCCACCTCGGGCCGGGGGCTGCTCCTGATCGACGCGCTGGCGTCCCGGTGGGGCGTGGAACCGCGCGGCGAGGGCAAGGCGGTGTGGTGCGAGATCGGGCCGGCGCCGGTGGCGGCCGAAGCCGCCCCCGGCGGTGGGTGAGGAGGTCGCCGTGGACCCCGTGGCCGCCCTGAACCGCATCGCGTTCCTCCTTGAGCGCGGCCAGGCGCCCGGCTACCGGGCGCGCGCCTTCCGCACGGCCGCTTCAGCCGTCGCGGCCCTGCCGGAGGGCGAGGCGGCCCGCCGCGCGGCGGCGGGCACCCTGGAGTCCCTGAAGGGCGTCGGACCGAAGACGGCGGCGGCGGTGCGCGAGGCCCTGGAGGGGCGGGTGCCGGAGTATCTGGCGCACCTGGAGGAGGAGTTGGAGGCCTCGCTGGGCCCGGGCGAGACGGACGGCCACCTCGGCGAGGAGCTGCGGGCGGCGCTGCGCGGCGACTGCCACCTGCACTCGGACTGGTCGGACGGCGGCGCCACGATCGAGGCCATGGGGCGTACGGCTGCGGCGCTCGGGCACGAGTGGGCGGTGCTCACCGACCACTCGCCGCGGCTCACGGTGGCGCGGGGCCTGTCCCCCGAGCGGCTGCGGGAGCAACTGGACGTGGTGGCACGGCTGAACGAGGAGTGGGCGCCCTTCCGGCTGCTCACCGGGATCGAGTGCGACATCCTGGAGGACGGCTCGCTCGACCAGGAGCCGGAGCTGCTCGACCGGCTCGACCTGGTGGTCGGTTCGGTCCACTCGAAGCTGCGGATGGACGCCCGGTCGATGACCCGCCGGCTCGAACGGGCCGTGCGCGATCCGCTGATGGACGTGCTCGGGCACTGCACGGGGCGGCTGGTGGCGGGCGGGCGGCTGCGGCCGGAGTCCGAGTTCGACGCGGAGCGCGTCTTCGCCGCCTGCGCCGAGTCGGGTACGGCGCTGGAGATCAACAGCCGCCCGGAGCGCCTCGATCCGCCGCGCCGGCTGCTGCGGCAGGCCGTCGCCGCGGGCACGTACTTCGCCGTCGACACGGACGCCCACGCGCCCGGCCAGCTGGAGTGGCAGATCCTGGGGTGCGCGCGGGCCGAGGAGTGCGGGGTCCCGCCGGACCGGGTGATCAACACCTGGCCGGCGGAACGGTTGTTGGAGTGGACGGCGGGCTGAGCCCCCGACGGGTCAGGCCCGCTGCCAGACCGTCGTCGCGTTGCAGAACTCGCGGATGCCGTGGCCGGAGAGCTCGCGCCCGTACCCCGAGCGCTTGACCCCGCCGAAGGGGAGCGCCGGGTGCGAGGCCGTCATGCCGTTGACGAAGACGCCACCGGCCTCCAGGTCGCGGACGAAGAACGCGACGTCCTCCTGGGACCGCGTCCAGACGTTGGAACTGAGGCCGAACGGCGAGTCGTTGGCGACCGCCACGGCCTCCTCGATGTCGCTGACCGGGTAGACCGTGGCGACCGGGCCGAAGGCCTCCTCCTGGTGGATCCGCATCTCCGGGGTGATGCCGGTGAGGACCGTGGGCCGGTAGTACCAGCCGTTCCGGAGCGCCGGGTCCTCGGGACGGTGTCCGCCGCACAGGACGGTGGCGCCCCGCCCCACGGCGTCGTCGACGAGCACCTCCAGGTCGGCCCGGCCCTGCTCGGTGGCGAGGGGGCCGACGTCGGTGGACTCGTCGAGGGGGTCGCCGACGGTGAGGGCGTTCATGGCGGCGGTGAAACGCTCCGAGAAGTCGTCGTACACGTCCTGGTGGACGATGAACCGCTTGGCGGCGATGCAGGACTGCCCGTTGTTCTGCACGCGCGCGGTGACGGCGGTCTTCACGGCTCCGACGATGTCGGCGGAGGGCATGACGATGTACGGGTCGCTGCCGCCGAGCTCCAGGACGGTCTTCTTCACCTCGTCGCCCGCGACGGCGGCGACGGACCGGCCGGCCGGCTCGCTGCCGGTGAGGGTGGCGGCCACCACGCGCGGGTCGCGGAGCACGCCCTCGACCTCGCGGGAGCCGATGAGGAGGGTCTGGAAGCAGCCGTCGGGATATCCGGCGCGGCGGAAGAGGTCGCCCAGGTAGAGCGCGGTCCTCGGCACGTTGGAGGCGTGTTTGAGGAGGCCGGTGTTGCCCGCCATGAGCGCGGGCGCGGCGAAGCGGATCACCTGCCAGAGCGGGAAGTTCCACGGCATGACGGCGAGGATCGGACCGAGGGGCCGGTAGTGGACCCGGGCCACGTCGGCCCCGGAGTCCTGGACGTCGCTCTCTGCCGGGTGCTCGTCGGCGAGCAGCTCCTCGGCGTGCTTGGCGTACCAGCGCATGGCCTTGGCGCACTTGCCGGCCTCCGCGCGGGAGGCGGCGATCGGCTTGCCCATCTCGGTGGTCATGGTCCGGGCGATGTCCTCGGTGTCCTCGTCGAGGAGGGTCGCGGCGGCGCGCAGGAGCCGGGAGCGTTCGGCGAAGGAGGTCGTGCGGTACTGGCGGTACGCCTCGTGGGCGGCGGCGATGCGCCGCTCGACCTCCTCGGGCCCGTGGGCCTCGTACGTACGCAGCGTCTCGCCGGTCGCGGGGTTCACGGTGGCGATGCCCATGACGTGCCTCCTCCTGCCATCGGCCCCCGTCTGCAACCTCCCGCTCCCTGGGCGTCGGCGCAACAGGGGCGGGGCGGTGGGGTGACCGCCGCGCCCCCGGCTCAGGCGGTGAGCCAGGCCAGGGCGCCGGAGAGGTGGGCGCGGAACGCCGGGTCGCGGTACGTCTCCGAGGCGTGCCCGAGCGCGGTGAAGAAGAAGCGCCCCCGGTCGACCTCCCGGCACCAGACGAGCGGATGGTCGTCGCCGTGGGTGCCGCCCCGGTAGGTGGACTCGTCGGCGCGGGCCAGGACCCGGACACCGGAGGTCCGCGGGTCGGAGGTGAAGTTGTACCACTCGTCGGTGCGGGCCCAGCGGTCCGGGAGCGGGGCGGTCGCCGGGTGGTCGTGGGAGTCGACGAGGACGAGGCCCGGCTGGACCTCGGGGTGGCCGTCGAAGCGGGTGCCGAGCAGTTCGCCGTAGAAGGGCCAGTCGGGTTCGGCGTTGGCGGCGGCGTGCACGGCGAGGAGCGAGCCGCCGCCCCGGAGGTACGCCTCGAAGGCGGTGCGCCCCTCGGGCGTCAGGACGTTCCCGGTGGTGGACAGCAGGACGACGGCGGCGCACCGGCCGAGCCGCTCGGGGGTGAAGACGGCCGGATCCTCGGTGAACTCGGCCGCCCTGCCGAGCTCTTGGGCCAGCTCGGCGAGGGCGGTCGCGCCGGCGGGGATGGAGTCGTGGCGGTATCCCGCCGTGCGGGTGTAGATCAGGACGTCGGAGGTGGGCACGCGGTGAACTCCAGGGCGGTACGGGACGGGGACGGGCGGGGCGGACGGGGACGGGGACGGGCGGGGCGGACGGGGACGGGCGGGGCGGACAGCTCCGGGCGGGGCGGAGCGGACCGGGCCGGGCGGCGGAGAAAGCGGGGAAGAGCGGGGGAAGAGCGGGCGGGGGAAAGCGGGGGAAGAACAGGAGAGAAAGCGCTTTCCCTCCGCCCTCGACCGTAGCCACCGAAAACCCCGGGCCGCAACCCCCGCCGCTCCGGCACACTGCCCCGATGACGCCCCTTCATGAGCACGCCCGGCGGGCCCTCGCCCATGTGACCGACCGCTCCACCGGGGAGGCCCTCGACCCGGCCCTGCGGGTCACCCTCAACTTCCACCCGCACTTCCTGCACCGGCTCGCGGACGAGGGGGTCTACCGCTCCCAGTTCGTCACCGGCACCGGCAACGGCGGTCTGACCGCCCACCCCGACGGGGACCGCTGGCGCTGGGAGAGCCGCATCTTCGGCGGGGCGTACGACGCGGCCCCGGCGGAGACCCGCCCGGTCTACGGCGCCCTCGACTTCCGCCGCCGCCCCTTCGGGGCCGCCCCTCGCTTCGGCTCCGCCCATCTGCGGCTCACGGCGGCCGCCCTGCACCGGGCGACCTTCTGCTACCCGGACAGCTTCCTGGAGCCGGAGGACTTCGGCGTCGCGTCCCGGATGCGGCTGATCGCGCTCGCCGAGGCCGACGAGCGGGATCCGCTCGACGACTACATCGAGGCGCAGGTCCACGGCCCGGTCGTGATCGGACGGGACGTGGAGGCGCTGGTCCTCGACCCGAGCCACCGGGGCACGGAGGTGGAGGAGGCGGCGCGCCGGCTGCCGTGTCCGGTGGAGTGGCACGGGGGCTTCCGGGTCTCCGTCGACGAACTGCGGCGGTATCCCGCGTTCCGGGGGCCGGAGTACGTGGAACTCGCGGCCCGGATCGCGGTCGACGGCCGGCTGGACGCCCGGATCGTGCAGGAGGCGGCCGGATCGGGGCGCTACGACCAGCAGGACGTGAAGAAGGTCTGGCACTACCTGGCCCGCTTCGGAGCCCCCACCGTCTGATCCGTTGTCGTATCGGATACATCTCTGTATCTTTTGGCGCGCCGTACGCGCCCGCCGGTACGCCCCGCCCGTGCAGGCCCGCCCGTACGCCCCCGCCCGCACCAGCCCACGAGGAGCCGTCATGAGCACCGTGCCGCCCGCCATCGCCGCCGCCGTCGGGCCGCTGCCCGAAGGCGCGATCGTGCCGCTGCCGCCCACCTTCGAGTCGGTCGAGGAGGAGCGCCGCTACCGCAAGGAGCAGCTCGCCGCCGGGTTCCGGATCTTCGGGAGGTTCGGCTTCTCGGAGGGCGTCGCCGGGCACATCACCGTGCGCGACCCCGGCGACCCGAACGCGTTCTGGGTCAACCCGTTCGGCATGAGCTTCACCCAGATCAAGGCCTCGGACCTGATCCTGGTGGACCACGAGGGGAACGTCCTCGAAGGGCGCCGGCCGGTGAACCGGGCGGCGTTCGTCATCCACTCGCGCGTGCACGCGGCCCGCCCCGACGCGGTCGCCGCCGCGCACTCGCATTCCCTGCACGGGAAGGCCTTCTCCAGCCTCGGCGTCCCGCTCGACCCGATCACCCAGGACGCCTGCGCGTTCTTCGAGGACCACGGGATCTACGACGACTACCGGGGCGTCGTGAACGAGACCGAGGAGGGCGAGCGGGTCGCCAAGGCTCTGGGTGACTTCAAGGCCGTCATCCTCAAGAACCACGGGCTGCTCACGGTCGGCCACTCCGTCGCCGAGGCCGTGTGGTGGTTCGTCACCATGGAGCGTTCCTGCCAGGCGCAGCTCCTGGCGATGGCGGCGGGCACCCCGCAGCTCATCGACCGCGAGACGGCCCTGCTCACCCGGGGGCAGATCGGCGGGCACCTGGCCGGCTGGTTCCAGGCGCGCCCGCTGTGGGATCAGATCGCCGCGTCCGACCCCGACCTGTTCGACTGAGCCGCGGGCCCCCGGCCGGGGATCTCGCGCGTCGTCGCCTCCAGGAGCGGGGCGAGGAACTGCCGCTCCAGGGTGCCGGGCGGCAGCTCGTCCGGCTCCACGTAGCTCTGCGCGAGTCCGCCCTCGCGCAGGGCGATGAGAAGGCGGGCGAACCGGTCCGCCTCCACGGTCAGTTCGCGTCCGGCCCGGCGCAGTACGAGGGTGAGGCCGCGGGCGATCTCGGCCCGCAGCCGCTCGTCGTGGCGCGCGAGCACCCAAGCGGCCTGGGGGTCGCGGATGGCGTGCAGGGTGAACTCGGTGGTGACGAGGTACCACTCCCGCTCGTCCGGTTCGACGCGGGCGGCGAGCTCCGCGAGCCGGGTGAGGGTGTACTCCTCGGGGGTGAGCGCGTCGATGGACTCGGCGAGGCGCCGTACGGTCCGCTCGCTGTGCTCGTCGAAGAGGGCGAGGAAGAGCTCTTCCTTGCTCGCGAAGTTCGAGTAGTACGCGCCCCGCGTGTAGCCGGCGCGCTCGCAGATCTGCTCGATCGTCGTCGCGTGGAAGCCGTGCTCGGCGAAGGTCTCCAGGGCCGCCTTCAGGAGCGCCGCGCGGGTGCGGGGCCGTCGCCTGGTGACACCTTTCGGCACGGGTGCGTCCTCCTCGTTCGGGCCGCTCGCGCGGCGGACGCCCACCTTACCGGCGTCCTCTTCCCGGGCGGCGATCAGCACCGGCGGATAAAATTCGACGCATGGCAGAGCGGCCCTTCGTGCCCGCTGCGCCCGATCTGGTCCTCGAGATCGACGGGGACGCGACGCTCATGAACCCGAGCCGCGTCTATCGCATCGGGCGCGACCCCACCAGCGACATCGTGCTCGCGGACGCCCGGGCGTCCTGGCACCACGCGGTGCTGAGCGCCGCCGGCGGCCACTGGACGCTGGCGGACGAGGGCAGTACGAACGGCACCTTCGCGGACGGTCTGCGGGTGGCCCGGTCGCGGGAGGTCGGTCCCGGGACGGTCGTACGGTTCGGGCATCCGGCCGACGGGCCGCGCGCGGTCCTCCTGAGCGGTGCCCCGGCGGAACCCCGTGCCGTACCGGAAGCGCCTCCCGAGTTCCCGCCGGAGCCCGTACCGGAACCCTGGCCCGTGCCGGAGCCGCAGGGACCGCCCCTGCTGCCGCCGCCACCGCCCGAGGAGGCCGTACGGGACCTGCCGCCGCTTCCGCCTGAGGAGGCCGTACGGGACCTACCGCCGCCACCGCCCCCGGAAGCCGCGCCCGCACGCGCGCCGGAACCCGCGCCCGCACCCCCGCGGGAACCCGCGCCCGAGGCCCCTCCGCTGCCCCTGCCGGAGCCTCCCGGGGCGGGTCGCGGCCGCCCCGTGACGCCGCGGCCCCCGTCCGTCGAGCATCCGGCCGCGACCGGCACCTTCCGCCGGCCGACCTCCGTGCGGCCGCTGCCCACCCACAGCATCCGGATCGGGCGCGCCCCCGACAACGACGTGGTCGTCGCCGACCTGGTGGTCTCCCGGCGGCACGCCGAGCTCCGCGCCCACCCCGACGGCACGTACTGGATCCACGACCTCGGCAGCCACAACGGCACCTTCCTCAACGGCGCTCCCGTCGTGGAGGCCCGAGTGACGGCGGAGGACATCGTCGGCATCGGCCGGGCCGCGTTCTGTCTGCTCGGCGGGCAGCTCGTCGAGTTCACCGACACCGGCGAGGTGTCGCTCGACGTCCGCTCGCTCGCGGTGACCGTCGACCACGGGCGCAAGACCCTCCTCGACGAGGTGTCGTTCCCGGTGGGCCAGAAGTGCCTGCTCGCGGTCGTCGGCCCGTCCGGTGCCGGGAAGTCGACGCTCCTGGGCGCGCTCACCGGTCAGCGCCCGGCCGACCGGGGCACGGTGCTCTACGACGGCCGTGACCTCTACCGGGACTACGCCGAGCTGCGCCAGCGCATCGGGCTCGTGCCGCAGGACGACATCCTGCACCTGCAGCTCACCGTCCGCCGCGCCCTGGGTTACGCCGCCGAACTCCGCTTCCCCGAGGACACCGTGGCGGCGGAACGGCGGGCCCGGGTCGACGAGGTGATCCGGGAGCTGGGGCTGGTGGAGCGCGCCGAGCAGCCGATCCACAGCCTCTCGGGCGGTCAGCGCAAGCGGGTGAGCGTCGCCCTCGAACTGCTCACCAAGCCGTCCCTGCTCTTCCTCGACGAGCCGACCTCGGGTCTCGATCCGGGCATGGACCGCTCCGTGATGCGCATGCTGCGCGGGCTCGCGGACGACGGCCGCACGGTCGTCGTGGTCACGCACAGCGTGCTCAGCCTCGACGTGTGCGACCGACTGCTGGTGCTCGCTCCGGGCGGCCGGGTCGCGTACTACGGCCCGCCCGCCGACACCCTCGGCTTCTTCGGCTTCGAGCAGTGGCCGGAGGCCTTCGAAGCCTTCGAGAACGACCGGGACCGCGACTGGGCCGAGCAGTACCGGGCCTCCCGCTTCCACCGCCGGTACATCGCGGACCCCATGGCCCACTCCGACGTCCCCGCGCCGGCCGGCGCCCCCGTGCGCGCCGCCGCCCGGCCGGCCGTGGAGCCCGCACCGCCGCCGAAGGCGCAGAGCTGGGGCTCCCAGCTGCGGACGCTCGTACGCCGGTACGCGGCGGCGCTCTCCGCCGACCGGACCTTCCTCGCCATCATGATCGCCCTGCCGTTCGTGATGGGCGCGATGGCCCGGGCCCTGTCCGAGGGCAGTCTCAACCCCGAGTCGACGCTGAACGTGCTGCTCATCCTCTGTGTGGGCGGTGTCCTGACGGGCGCGGCGAACGCCGTGCGCGAGCTGGTCAAGGAGCGCACGATCTACCGGCGCGAGAGAGCCGTCGGCCTGTCCCGTTCCGCCTACCTCGCCTCCAAGGTGGTGGTGCTCGGTCTGATCACGGTCGTGCAGGCGGTGGTGCTCACCCTGGTGGCCCTCATCGGTGTGCCGCTGAACGTGCCCGGCGGCAAGGGTGTCCTGATGCCGCCGCTGGTGGAGATCACCCTCGCGGTGGCGCTCCTCGCGTTCACGGCGATGATGCTCGGTCTGCTGGTCTCGGCGCTCGTCCGCAAGGAGGAGGTGACGATGCCGCTGCTCGTGCTCATCGCGATCGTGCAGGTGGTGTTCTGCGGGGCGCTGCTCAAGGTGCGCGGCACGCCCGTCCTGGAGCAGCTGGCCTGGCTCGTGCCCTCGCGGTGGGCGTTCGCGGCGATGGGCGCGACGATCGACATCGGGAAGATCGCGCCGAGCGAGAAGACCGCCGATCCGCTGATGCGGCACACGGCGGAGGCCTGGCTGTTCGACATGGGCATGATGGTGGTGCTCTGTCTCGTCCTCGGCCTGGTCGTGGCGCGGCTGCTGCGCCGCCACGAGCCGGTCGTCATGCGGAGGTAGGCCCGTGAGCTCTCCTACGGCGGAGGTGAGGCCGTGAGCGTCCCCGTACCCGAGTACGTGCCGGAGTTCCGGCCCACCCATGTGGTGCCGCGTTCCGGGCTGCCCGCCTGGGAGGCGCCCGATCCGGAGCTGCCGACGGTGCCCCTCGACGCCTTCCTGCCCGTACGTCTTGAGGAGCGGACCGGCGACTGGGGCCGGGTGCTGTGCTCCAACGGCTGGACGGCGTGGGTCGACGCGCGCCTCCTGGTGAGCGTGCCGGAAGACCCTCCGGCGGCGGGCCGGCCGCTCACCAGGACGGCCGATCCCCGGCCGCTCATCGTCCGCGCCGAGGACGCGCTGGGCCGCTACCGGCGGGCCGCGGAGGAGCTGGGCGCGGGCCGGCTCGACGGTGAGGGCTTCCGGCTGCGGACCCGCGGACTGCGGGTCGGCATGGTCGTCGACGGCGAGTCGGTGTGGCTGTACGACGCGGAGCACGAGCGCTGGGTGTACTGCGACGGGGTCGGGCTCAGTACGTACGCGGCGTCGGCGCCCCCTTCCCCCGAAGCCGACCGGCCGGCCGAGGAGCCCGGGGCGGCGGCGCCTCCCGGCTACGAGCCGACGCAGGTCGTGCCCCAGGTGGATCCGGCGGGGGCGGCCGGGCCGCCGCCGACGCAGGTCGTGGGGCCGTCGGGACCGGCGGGTGAGGAGCGATGACCACCGGCGGGGCACATGGGGACCCGGAGCTCCCGGCGGGCCGGCCCTCGGGGCTGATCGGCAAGGAGATCGCGGGCTACCGCGTGGAGAGCGAGATCGGCCGCGGCGGCATGGCCGTCGTGTACCGGGCGCGGGATCTGCGCCTCGACCGGACGGTGGCGCTGAAACTGCTCGCGCCCGAACTGGCCCGCAACGACACCTTCCGCAAGCGCTTCGCGCACGAGTCGCGGGTCGCCGCCTCGATCGACCACCCGCACATCGTGCCGGTCTTCGACGCGGGCGAGACGGAGGGCGTCCTGTACATCGCGATGCGGTACGTGGCGGGGCAGGACCTGGTGGCCCTGCTCGACCGCGAGGGCCCACTGCCGCCGGTGAAGGCGGGCCGGATCGCGGTGCAGGTGGCCTCGGCCCTGGACGCGGCGCACGCGCACGACCTGGTGCACCGGGACGTGAAGCCCGGGAACATCCTGGTCGCGGAGGGCACCGACGGCGACCACCCGGAGCACGTGTACCTGACCGACTTCGGCCTGACGAAGAAGTCCCTCTCGCTGACGGGCTTCACGACGGTGGGCGAGTTCGTCGGGACCCTCGACTACGTGGCGCCCGAGCAGATCTCCGGCAAGCCGGTGGACGGCCGGTGCGACGTCTACAGCCTGGCGTGCGTGGTCTTCGAGACGCTGGTGGGGGTGCCGCCGTTCCGCCGTGACACGGACTGGGCGGTGCTGTGGGCGCAGCAGTACGATCCGCCGCCCCCGCTCTCCGAGGTGCGGCCGGGGCTGCCGGCGGCGGCGGACGCGGTGTTCGCCAAGGCGCTGGCGAAGACGCCCGAGGAGCGGTACGGGACGTGCCTGGAGTTCGTGGCCGCGCTGCGCGCCGTCCTGGCCGACGCGGGCGGCGGCGGTCCGGTGGTGCCGCGGGGGCCGCGGCGACTGGGTGCGCCACCCGCCCCGCCGGCGTGGGCGCGGCCGGTCTTCCGGGAGCTGGACTAGTGGCGCGTCAGGCGTTGCCTACCTGCGCGGTCTCCGCCCTCCCGACCTCCGTAATTCGCTTGCGCTTCCTCGTCACTCGGGTCAACGTCGCGTGACACCTGACGAAGGCAGAGAGCATGACCACGCAGACCCCTCCCGTCGACCACGAGCTCATCGAGGCGGCGGCGCACGTTGCCCGCACTCGCTGTCGGGGCGACAACCACACCATGGCAGCCGCCGCCCGTGCCCGGGACGGCCGCATCGTCACCGCGGTGAACGCCTACCACTTCACGGGAGGACCCTGCGCCGAGCTGGTCCTCATCGGCACGGCAGCCACCCAGGGCGCCTACGACCTTGACACGATCGTCGCGGTGGGCGACCGCGACCGAGGGGTTGTTCCCCCGTGCGGCCGGTGCCGTCAGGTCCTCCTCGACTACTTCCCGACCCTCAAGGTCATCGTCGGCGAAGGCGATCACATCCGAACCGTCCTCATCACCGACCTGCTGCCCGCCAGCTACATCTGGGCCGACCACCAGCTCGACGCCGAGTAACCGCGCTCCTCAGCTCGCGCTGGGACCGCCGGGCCAGCGTTGTCCGAGGCGTGTGCGAGGGTGATCGGCGAGGGCGTCGTTCCGCACGCCCGGAGGGCCGGTACGTCCAGGGGGAGCAGCACATGGCCAGTCGTCGCGCGCGTTCGGACCTCGACGGGGTGAAGGCGTGGTGGCGGACGCTCGGCGGTGACGGGTTCGTGGTCCTTCCGCCGCCGACGCGGAGCCGGTACACGCAGAGCGACGGGCACGAGGACGCCGCCGAGTTGATCGGGACCCGGGGTCTCGGCGACGGGACGTCGTTCGCGTACTGGCACTGGCAGGCGCATCAGGCCTTCGACCGGTCGGGGTCCCTGACGCGGGAGCTGATGCTGTACTGGGGCGGCGACCACGCGACCGTCGCCGCTGGGCTGGGCGAGGGGCCGGCCGGGTTCCGTGTCGTCGACGGCGGGCCGCAGGGGGCCTTCCGGCTCGACCTGATGTCGGGCCGGGACGAGGCGGGGCTGCCGGACCCCGCGGATCCCACCGGGGTACGGCAGTTCCTCGCCGGGCTCGACGAGCCGCTGGACCGGACGGTGTACCCCTTCCGCCACCGTCCGCTGACGGCGGCCGAGGCCGAGTGGCTGCACGAGCGGCTGCGGGAGCCCGTGGAACTGCCGGGCGCGGCCCGGTTCGTGACCTGCCTCGAACGCCGGGACGGGCTCTCGTACGAGGAGACGGTGCGGCTCTCGCGCGCCTGGCGTGGGGCGTACGAGGGGCGGCTCGCGGAGTGGGACGGCTGGCGGGCGCTGCTCCACGCGCTGCTGCGCCACGACCACGCCGAGGCCTGGGACGCGGTCGCCGCACTGGGGAGCCGGGCGGCCGAGGTGGTGCGTGAGGTTCCGTCCGGGCAGGGGCTCGCCGTGCTGCGGGAGTTCGCGCTCGCCGGGGACCGTGCCGCGATCGGCGCATGGCTCGCGGTCCACCGGGCCGTCCACGAGCCCGACGCGGTCCTGGCCGCGGCCGCGCTCGCCGCGGAACTGGAAGCGCACGGGGCCCCGGAGGCATCGCTGCGGGGTCTGTCCGGGGCGCTCTCCGCGGCCGTCACGGCCGATCGGCGGCGGGAGTCGGGGGTCGACCACCGGGCGGGCCTGTCCTTCGCCGCGCTGGCGGCGGTCCGTTTCTCCACCGACGCGCGTCTGCCGCGCGCCCTGCGCGTGCTCGCCGCCGGCACGGCACGCGACCAGGTCGCCCATGTACGGGAGGAGGCCGTCCGGCTCGGCCCCGGCTACGCCGACGTCACCGGGGTCGACGCGGCGGACGCGCTGGCCGCCGCCGACCGCTACGACGCCGTCCGCGACGAACTGCTCCTCGGCACGGGGCCCGATCTGACCGCCTACGAGGGCTCGCTGTGCGACGTCTACGACCGGTACCGGACCCTCACCGAGGCCGACGTCCACTGGCTGCGGGCTCGGGTGGCGGACCGCGGCACCGGCATGCAGGGGCTCGGCTTCTGCCTGGAGCTGCTGTACGCCCACGGCTCGGCCGGCGCGGCGGAGGTCGAGGCGCTGCTGCCCCGCTGGAAGAAGGACCTCACCAAGCGGTACCGGACCACGTACACGGAATGGCGCCACCCGCTCGTCACCCTCACCTGTCTGGCCCTCGACCTGGGACACCCCGCCGCCGGTGACCTGCTGGCCTGGTGGGCCAGGCCCCGGCCGCTGTGGAAGGAAGAACTCCGGCTGCTCACCCACCTCGGCGCCCCGGACGAGACCAAGGCGGCCGAGCTGTGGGACTTCGTCACCTCGGGCGCCCACGACGTCGGACAGCTCCTCACCTGGGTGCTGGTCCGCGCCCGCCTCGACGGCGAGCCCCCGCTCCGCGTGGCCGACCGCCTGCTGCGCGCGCGGGCCCTCCCCGCGCATGTCGCGCGGCGACTGCTCCTCTCGGCGGTGGACCCCGCGCAGCCGCTGTGGCACTACTCCTTCGATGCGATGCGCCGCGGCTGGTGGCAGCGCGCGCGGGAGGTCGTGGACCATCCGGGGCTCTCCCCCGAGGCCCGTGCGATCGGCCTGCGGGCGGCCCGGGAGCACGATCTGATCCGCCGTCCGGACCAGCTGCGCCCCGCGGCGACCGAGGCCGAGCGGGCAGCGGCCCGCGCGTGGCTCGACGGGCACGCGGAGCCCGACGGCCCCTGACCGGACGTCTACGGGATGGGCCGCTAGGCCGTCTCTTTCGGATCTTGCCGGTTAAGCCCGCGGCGTCTGGTGCCGTGCATCGCAAGGCGGAGGGTCGCCCGACTACTGGACGTACTTGGGCGGGCCCGACAACGCGGCGAGGTGCGGTGCCAGGCGTCGCGGGTCAGGCAAGATCCGGAAGAGACGGCCTAGCCGTGATGCCGTGCACCGGTGACGACGAGTGAGACGTTCTGTCCGCCGAAGCCGAAGGAGTTGCTGAGCACGGCCTCCTGAGGGAGGTCTCGTCGTTCCGCGACGACATCGAGGTCGATGTCGGGGTCGACGCCGGCCGCGGTGAGGTTGCGGGTCGGCGGGATGACGCCGTGTTCCACGCCGAGGATGGCGATGAGCGCCTCGATCGCACCGGCCGCGCCGAAGAGGTGACCGAGTGCCGCCTTGGGGGCTGTCACGGTGGCGCGACCGAAGACCTCCCTGATCGCGCGTGCCTCGGCGACGTCGCCGACGGGGGTCCCGGTGGCGTGGGCGTTGACGTGGCCGATCCGCTCGGGAGCCAGACCGGCTTGCGCGAGGGCCTTCCGCATGGCCGAGACCTGACCGGAGCCGTCGGGGGCGGGGGCCGTGATGTGGTGGGCGTCGGCGGCGATGCCGGCGCCCGCGAGCACCGCGTGGACGTGCGCGCCGCGGGCGCGGGCGTGCTCGGCGCTTTCGAGCACCAGGACGGCGGCGCCCTCACTGAGGACGAATCCGCTGCGGTCCGTGGCGAACGGCCGTGACGCCGAGGCCGGTTCTTCGGCGTGCCGTGACAGTGCCTGCGCCTGGACGAAGCCGGCGACGGTGATCGGGGTGATCGCGGCCTCGGTGCCGCCCGCGATGACCACGTCCGCCTCTCCGGCACGGATGAGCCTGGCGCCCAGGGCGATCGCCTCGGCACCGGAGGAGCAGGCCGAGACGGGCGTGTAGGACCCGGCCCGTGCCCCGTATTCGATGCTGATCAGCGCCGCCGCCGCATTGGGCATGAGCATGGGGACCGTGCGGGGCGAGACGCGCCGGGTCCCGGCCGCCTCCAGTGCGTCGTCCTCCTTCAGCAGCGTCCGTACGCCACCGATGCCCGTGCCGATCGCGGACGCGAGGCGGTCCGGGTCCACGTCCGGGGCGCCGGCGTCGGCCCAGGCCTCGGCCGCCGCGACGAGGGCCGCCTGCTGTGAGCGGTCGAGCCGCCTGGCCCGCACCGGCGGCAGCGACGCGGCCGGATCGACCGCCATCGTCCCCGCCACGATGTCGGGAAGGCCGGCGGCCTCGTGGCCGCGCAGGGCTCCGCCCCGAACGCCGGACTCGCCGGCGAGCAGGGCCTCCCACGTGGACACGACGTCTCCCCCGAGTGGCGTGATCGCGCCGAGTCCGGTCACCACGACTTCAGTCCGGTGCATGCCCGTCACCTTTCTTGTATGCGATACAAGTGAACAGGGCCCATGTTGTATCACATACAATTCCGGCGTGGAGAAGAAGCCGACCGAAGCCCGCTCGACCTCGGCCCGGTCGCGTGACCGCGGTCGCGCGACGAGGCGCCGACTGATCGAGGCGACCGCACGGCTCTGCGAGGAGCGGCCCGGCGCCGAGCTGAGCGTCGCGGAGATCGCGCACGCGGCGGGCGCCTTCCCGAATCAGGTCACCTACTACTTCGGCTCCAAGGACTCGCTGCTCGTGCACGCCGCCTTCCTCGGCCTGCTGCACGACGCCCGGCGGATCGAGCGCATCGGCCGCCAGGCTCCCGACGCGGCGGCGTTCCGGCGCAACATCGCCCGCGCCGTGCTGGCCATGCCGTCACTCCCGTCGGTCGCGCGAGCGCTCGCCGCCGGGATCTCCAAGCCCGAACTGGCCCCCGTGGTCGACCGGCACCTCCAGCTGCTGTTCCGGCAGTCCGAGCGCTTCGTGGGCCGGCTCGTCGACGCGCGCGGCTGGACGGCCCGCCGCCCGCTCGCCACGGAGGTCAGGACGTTCTGGAGCACCGCGCTCGGCGCGGTCCTCCTGGTCCGCGCCGGCGCCCACGGCACCGTCTCCGACCTCGACCTGGCCGGAGCCCTGACCATCCACGACGAGGCCGAGCGCGGCTAGCTCCGCCGCGCTCCTCCAGCGCGCGGACTGCCGTCGGCCGACCCGTCATTTGCTCCAGATGTCCAGCAGTTGGTTCGCCGCACGGAAATTGTCGGGTGAATCGGCGTTGCACACCACAGCCACGGCGGTGTTCCGGTCCGGGCTCACCTTGAAGGTGCTGTGGAATTGCTCCCAGTCGCCGCGGTGCACCAGGCTCTTGTCGGGGAGAAGGAGCATTCCGGCGCCGTACCACCCTTCTTCGATGCCGCGTCGGCGCAGGGCGTCGCCCACATTGACGGCCCCCTCCGTGACTCCGGTGAGCAGTTCCGTTCCACCGATGCGGCCGGTGCGGTAGTTGTCGGCCCAGCGGACAAGTTCCCCGGGAGTGGTTTGAACGGACCCGTCTCCGTACTGTTTCCAGGGGGAGGAATTGGGGGTGAAGGCGCCGTCCCGCTCGTCGTACGACTTCGCCTTGCCGGGTACGTCGACCGCCGGGGACAACCTCATGCGCAGGTGCAGCGGGGTGAAGAATTCCTGCTGGAGGAACGTCGGGAACGGCTTTCCGGTGACTCTTTCGACGACGTGGGCCAGGAGGACGTAGTTGGAGTTGGAGTAGGAGAAACGCCTGCCTGGCGAATCCTCCGGCTGTGAGGCGAGGATGGCCGCGATCGCTTCCCGCTGGCCGGCCGGATCCGTCAGCCCGATGCCCTTGGCCTCCAGCAGATCCTGATAGTCGGGAATGCCGCTGGTGTGACGCATCAGGTCACCCAGCGTGATGTCCTGGGTCCAGGCGGGCGGGTTGTCGAGGAAGTCGGACAGGGGGTCGTCGAGTGCGAGTCGATTCCGCCCGGCCAACAGGAGAACGGCATCCGCGGTGAATTGCTTGGAATTGGACGCCATGTCGAAAACCGTCTTCGAGGTGATGGCGCGCCCGGTCGCCAGGTCGGCCTTCCCTCTGCCCGCCTCCCAGACGACATCACCGCGTTCGCCGACCGCGGCCGCGCAGCCCGGGCCGTCGGCGGAGGGCACCAGGTCCTGAAGAAGCGCTGCACTGCGCTTCTCGCGATCGTCGTCGGCCGCTTGCGCCTGCGGAAGTACGACACCGGACAGCGCGACCACCATCACGGCGGCCCCGGCCGTGAACCACGACGCCATCCGATGCACTCGGACCACCTTCTTCCCTACCATCGAGCGTCCTCCGGCGGCCATGCTGTGGCCAATCGATCAAGAGCCGACGGATTCCGCGTGGAGACAGTCAGGTCGTGACGCGCGGACAGCTCTCGGACGTTCAGGGGAAGTTCGTCGAGCCTCCTTGCCGTCCGTGTGCCCGTCGGCAGGCCCCGCAGACAGGACCTAGGCCTGGTCGACGACCTCGCCCTTGCGGTGGACCCGGGAGGCGAGGAGGCCGCCGAGGAAGCCGAGGGCCAGGCCCCAGAGCAGTGCGAAGCCCGTCGTCTTCCAGACGTCCGGGCGGAGCAGCACCTCGCCGCCGAGCGAGGCGAGGTCGCCGATGCCGAGGACGGAGAGGCCGAAGCGGGCCTCGACCAGGGTGAGCGGTGCGGCGACCAGCATGGTGAGTGCGAAGGCGATGCCCACGTGCAGTGAGTGCTGCCAGAGGGAGATGCGGGCCGGGGAGCGGACGGCCGCCACGAACGCGGCGCCGAGCACCAGGACGGCGGCGATGGGAAGCAGCCACCATGCGCGCGCGTCCTGCGCGGCGAGCGAGGACAGGTCGACGGTGGAGAGGTCCGGACTGTCGCCCTTGCCGCGCAGGACGGCGTCGAGGATCTGCGGCATGGGCAGGCCGAAGGGCCCTTCCGCCTTGCCCTGCCAGGAGCCGCCGATGCCCACGCCGAGGGCGATCCAGGTGAGGTTGGGGAGGCCCAGGAGGAGCACGGCGAGGGTCTCCGCGGTGTGGCCCTTGGTCGCGGCGACGACGATCCCGATGACCAGGCCCACGACGACGTACGCGAGGAGCAGCAGGAGCATCGCGAAGGCCGCGGGCCGTACGGGTTCCTGGTAGCGGACGAGCCGGGGCGGCAGCGGGGTCCTGCGGGAGACGAGGAGGGCGACGGCGAGCACGCCGAGGATCCACAGGAGGCCGTAGAAGAGCGTGGTCCCGACGTCGGTGCGGAAGCCGACGGTCGGGTTCGTGGCGTCCAGGAGCTCGCCGAAGATGTCCATGAGGGACCCTTCGGAGGTGCCGCCGCCGAGGGTGAGCGGGAAGTCGTGGCGGGCGAGGGCCGAGACGCCTGCGAGCGCGATCAGCCAGAGCACGGTGACACTCGCCGCGCGGAGCAGCAGCGAGCGGCTGCTGGTCACCGCGTGGTGCCGCAGGGGGCGCAGGAAGCAGTAGCCGGTGACCAGTGCGCCCACCAGGGTGACGGTGAGCGGCATGGCGGTCAGTTCGGCCTGGGTGCCGGCGAGGGCGCCCGCGTCGCCGGAGAGTTCGACCTTGCCGCCCGAGGCCATGACGACGACCGCGGCGAGGACGGCGGTGAAGCCGCCGGGGAGGTCGGCGGCACCCGCGGCCCAGAGGCCGAGCCCGGCGACGACGCCCATCGCGACGAACCCGGCGACCACGGCGGCCAGGGCCTGGAGGACGACCCGGACGTAGGGCCCGGTCGGGGTCGTGGATGTCCGCGCGGAGGCGGGGAGCCGACTGCTCGTCACCCGGCCCACGCTAGTACCGGGGCCGGTGCTCCGCTTGCGGACGGGCACCGTTCGACGCACACAATGGGCGCGGAACGGAAGAAAGGGAAAAACGTGACTTCCCACCCGCCGTCCGGCCCTCCGTCGGTTCCCCCCGCAGGTCCCCCCTCGGGCCCCCTCTCGGGTCCGAGCACACGCCCGGGAAGCGCCGGCCCCCCGCCACCGCCCGGACCGCCCCACGGCGGCTCGGGGGGCGGCGGCTCGTCCGGCGGCGGCCCCGGACCGGGCGGCTCGGGACCGGGCGGCTCCGGTCCGGGCGGCGATGGGGCCGGCGGCGCTGGGCCGGGCGGGGACGGTCCTGGCGGTGGCGGGAAGGGCGATGGCGGTCCCTGGTGGCGCTCCGTCCCGAAGGTCGCCTCGGTCACCGCCGTACTCGTCGCGGCCGCGGCGCTGGCCGTCGTCCTCACCAACCGCCCCGACGGCAAGAGCGACACCGCGGGTTCCGGCGGCGGCGAGGTCTTCCTGCAGAACGCCGCCGCGACCGGCCCGGACCCCTTCACCCGATCGACGGCACGCGCCGACGGCGGTTCCGCCCCACCGGCGGCCCTGCCACCCCGTACCGCCTCGGCCCTACCCGAGATGTCCGGGTCGACGCCCGGCCTGTACGGCGGCACGAAGTCGGTGTCGAGCTGCGACGTCGAGCAGCAGGTCCGCTACCTCTCCGGCGAGCCCGCCAAGAACGCGGCCTTCGCCAAGGTCGTCGGAGTCTCGCCGAACGACGTGCCCGGCTATCTCCGCTCCCTCACCCCGCTCCAGCTCCGCGTCGACACCCGGGTGACGAACCACGGCTTCCGCGACGGCGCCGCCACCACCTACCAGGCGGTACTCCAGGCCGGGACGGCGGTCATGGTGGACGGCCGCGGGGTACCCCGGGTGCGCTGCGCCTGCGGCAATCCGCTCACCGTCCCGGTGGCGCAGCAGGCGCCCCGCACGACCGGCACGCCGTGGCAGGGGTACAGCTCCCAGCAGGTCGTCGTGGTGGCGCCCTCGGTGACGGTCGTGAACGTCTTCGTGGTGTACGACCCCCAGGACGACGGCTGGTTCGCGCGGATCCACGGCGACACCGGCAAGCACGACAGGCCGACTCCGCCGCCTCCCCCGCCGCCCACGATCTCCCCGTCCACCCTCGTACCGCCCTCGCCGTCCACGTCCAGCTCGTCCCCGTCGGTCTCCCCGTCGTCGCCGGTGCCGTGCGTGACGGTGACGGGCACGGAGACCCCGACGCCGAGCAACGGGATCACCCCGTCGCCGTGCCCCTCGACGCTCTCCCCCTCGGCGTCGACGTCCTCGCCGGAGTCCCCGTCCGACTCGCCCGGTCCCTCGGACTCCTCGCCGTCGACGGCGTCGTCGAGCCCGGAGTCGGGGCCCCCGTCGGACGGCGCGGCGGACCTTTCGAGCGGGCTGCCGGACCAGCGGGCGGACCAGCAGAACCAGTCGGCGGCGGCCGCCTCGCTCTCGGCGCCGGCATCGAAGGTCCCGTCCGGCTCGAAGGTCCCGTCCGGTTCGGCCTCGGCGTCGCGGTCCTCCTCGGCCTCCGCCTCGATCCCGGCCCCCGCGCCCGGTCCCGGTTCCGCGCCCGTCGTCTGATCGCGGTCGCCCCCTCAGGGCGCGCAGGCGGCCCTTCTCTCCGGTACGGGGGTACGGGCGTTCCGCCGCAGGACGCGGGCCTCGCCGGGGAACAGGAGCGGGCCCGGCACCGTCAGCACCGGCCCGGTCGCGCGGCGCAGGACCGCGCGCAGCACCGGCCGCCGCCGGAGCCGGGCGAACCGGCCCCGGCGGGGGGCCGAGCCGAGGACCAGCAGGTCCCCCGGTCGGTCGGCCACCGCGCACAGTGCCGAGGCGGGCGTGCCCCGGACCACCCGGCCCTCGAAGGCGAGGCCCGCGGGGACGCCGCCGAGTGCGTCGACGAGCGCGTCCTCCAGGCGACGGCGGGCCTCGTCGCCCCACAGTCGCGCCCAGGCCCGGTCGGGCATCCGGGCGAACAGCCCCTCCCCTTCCGGGGGCTCCCAGACCAGCACCGCGAGCAGCGGCCTGTTCTCGCGGCGGGCGAGCACGGTCGCGTACCGCAGGGCGGCGAGCGAGGCGAGCGAGCCCGTCACCCCGACGACGACCCGACCGCCGCCTTGCGGCAACGGGCCGGTCATGCCGGTTCGCAGGCGTGGGCGCGAGGCTTCGCCGTCGCGGCGGCGTGCTCCACGCGGGTGCGTGCCGCCCGGCGGCGCAGGGCCCGGAACCAGGCGCCGATCGGCAGGGGGCGGGCCGCCCGCTCCTCGGCGCGCTGCTGCCACATTCGCTCGTCACGGTCGGTGAAGTGTCCGGACATCGGTCGTCTCCCTTCCCTGAAGGACATCTGAGGACATCTGAGGACCATGGCCACCAGGCCACTGGGAAGGAGTCTGTAACCTTATTGGCCCGGACAGCAGAGCCAATGAGGAGTGATTGGCATGGCAGTGGCACGTGTGGTCCATACAGCGGACCGGACCCTGACGGGCCGCCAGCTCGCATCGCTGCTCACCCCGCCCCCGGAGGGCCGGTTCGGGTACCGGGAGCTGGCGCGGGCCGTGCGGGAGGCGCTGCTCGACGGCCGGGTGGCGCTGCGTCTGCGGCTGCCGGCCGAGCGGGAGCTCGCCGCGGTCCTCATGGTGAGCCGGACCACCGTGACGGGGGCGTACGACCTGCTGCGGGAGAGCGGGTACGCGCACAGCCGACGCGGCGCCGGCACGTGGACGGCGTTGCCGGACGGGCAGACGCCCACGGTGCTCGGCGCCTTCCATGACGACGCGGGCGCGACGATCGACCTGGCCCTCGCCGCGCCGCACGCGCCCGAGGAGGAGCTGTCCGCCGCCCTGGCCGCGGCCGCCGGCGAGCTGCCCCGCTACGCGGGCGCGCAGGGCTACCACCCGTACGGGCTGCCCGCGCTGCGCGCCGCCATCGCCGAGCGCTACACGGCCCGCGGCCTGCCGACCCTCCCGGACCAGATCCTGGTCACCACCGGTGCGCAGCAGGCCGTCTCGCTGGTGCTCACGCTGCTCGGCCGGGCCGGCGACCGGGTGCTCGCCGAGAACCCCTCGTACCCCAACGCCCTCGACGCGATGCGCGGGCGCATGCTCCGCGTCACGCCGGTGCCGGTGACCGAGACCGGCTGGGACAGCGGGCTCGTCGACGCGGCGCTCCGGCAGACCGCGCCGCGGCTCGCCTATCTGATCCCGGACTTCCACAACCCGACCGGGCGGCTGATGCCCGCGGAGCAGCGCCGGGAGCTCGCCCGCTCGGCGCGGGCCACCGGGACCTGGCTGGTGGTCGACGAGACACTGACGGACATGGCCCTCGACGTGCCCGCGCCGCTGCCGTTCGCGGCGGCCGCCGGAGGGGGCGACGGCGAACAGATCGTCTCCGTCGGCTCGCTGAGCAAGAGCTGCTGGGGCGGGATGCGGGTCGGCTGGGTGCGGGCCGCGTCCCGTGTCGTGACCGAGCTGGCCAGGGTCCGCATCACCGCCGACCTGTCCGGTTCGGTACTCGACCAGCTGGTGGCCGTCGCCCTGCTCGACCGCCTGGGCGTGATCCTGCCCCGGCGCCGCGACGAGCTGCGGCAGCGCCGGACCGCGCTCACCGAGGCGCTCGCCCGCCATGTGCCGGAGTGGCGGTGGACGGAGCCGCCGGGCGGGTTGTGCCTGTGGATCGACCTGGGCCGGCCGGTCGCCTCCTCCCTCGCGTCCCGGGCGCTGCGGCACGGCGTACGGGTGGAGGGCGGCGCCCGGTTCGGCGTGGACCCGGGCACGCACGAGCACCGGCTGCGGATCCCGTTCACGCTGCCCGTGGACGTCTACGAGCCGGCGGCGGAGCGGCTGGCGGCAGCCCTGGACGGCGCCCCGGGGCACTTCGCCGACCCGGCCCAGCCGGACTGGGTGGCCTGAGCCGCGCGGGGGCGGCGGGGCCGGTGGAGCCCATATTCGGATGCCCGCGTCCGGAGGTCCGTGTACGGTCCACCGAGTGGAACCGCTGACCGACAAACAGATCCGCTCGTCCTTCGTGAACTGCACCAAGGGCGAGGCGGCGCGACTCAAGCTGCCCCTCGACTTCGCCGAACTCCCCTGGGAGGACCTGGACTTCCTCGGCTGGGTGGACCCGGGCGCGCCCCTGCGGGCGCACCTGGTCGTGCCGCGCGAGGAGGGACCGCTCGGTGTGAGCCTGCGGGTCCCGGCCACGGGACGGACCAGCGCCGTGAAGTCGAGCATGTGCCAGGTCTGTCTGACCGCGCACGCGTCCTCCGGCGTCACGCTCCTGGTGGCGCCGCTGGCCGGCAGCCGCGGCCGCGAGGGGAACACCGTCGGCATCTACCTCTGCGCCGACCTGGCCTGCTCCCTCTACGTCCGGGGCCGCCGGCAGCCGAAGCTGCGCCACCGGCGCCACGAGGAGTCCCTCACCCTCGACGAGCAGGTCGCCCGTCTGACGGGCAACCTGGACGCGTTCCTCGACCGGGTGACGACGGGCTGAGGGGCGGTACGGCCTCCCGGTTCAGCGGAAGGCCTGCTCGCCGGTGAGCGCCTTGCCGATGACCAGGGAGTGCACCTCGCTCGTGCCCTCGTAGGTGAGCACCGACTCCAGGTTGTTGGCGTGGCGCAGCACCGGGTACTCCAGGGTGATGCCGTTGGCGCCGAGGATCGTGCGGCACTCGCGGGCGATCGCGATCGCCTCGCGGACGTTGTTCAGCTTGCCCACGCTGACCTGCTCGGGGGTGAGCGCGCCCGCGTCCTTGAGCCGGCCGAGGTGAAGGGCGAGGAGCATGCCCTTGCCGAGCTCGACGGACATGTCGGCGAGCTTCTGCTGGGTCAGCTGGTAGGAGGCGAGGGAACGGGCGAAGACGACCCGGTCCTTCGCGTACGAGATCGCCGTCTCCAGGCAGTCGCGGGCGGCGCCGAGCGCGCCGAAGACGATGCCGAAGCGCGCCTCGTTGAGGCAGCCGAGCGGGCCGGACAGGCCGCGGGCCTCCGGCAGCATCGCGTCGGCCGGGAGGCGGACGTCCTCGAAGACCAGCTCGCTGGTGACGCTCGCGCGCAGCGAGAGCTTCATCTTGATCTCGGGCGCGCTGAAACCGGGGGTGCCGGCCGGGACGAGGAAGCCGCGGACGCCGTCCTCGGTCCGCGCCCAGACGACGGCGACGTCGGCCACCGAACCGTTGGTGATCCACATCTTGGTGCCGTTGAGCACCCAGTCGGACCCGTCCCGCTTGGCGTTGGTCCGCATGGCGCCCGGGTCCGACCCGGCGTCCGGCTCGGTCAGGCCGAAGCAGCCGATGTACTCGCCGGCCGCCATCTTCGGCAGCCAGCGCTGCTTCTGCTCCTCGGAGCCGTACTTCCAGATCGCGTACATGGCGAGCGAGCCCTGCACGGAGACCAGGGAGCGCAGTCCGGAGTCGACGGCCTCCAGCTCCAGACAGGCGAGGCCGTACGCGACGGAGTTGGTGCCCGCGCAGCCGTAGCCCTCCAGGTGCATGCCGAGCACGCCGATCCCGCCGAGGGTGCGGGCGAGCTCACGGGCGGGGATCTCGCCCTTCTCGAACCAGCCGGCGACGTGCGGCCGCAGCTCGCGGTCGGCGACGGCGCGCACGGTGTTCCGGATCTCCCGCTCCTCGTCGGTCAGGAGTCCGTCGACGGCGAGCAGGTCGAAGGGGTGGACGGGGGTGGACGGCGACTTCACGGACGGCCTCCTGGCGACTGTGGCAACTCGGCGAGCCGAAGCGTAGCCGCAGATCGGATATTGGATCCAGTATTGAGAATCCAAGATCTGGCCCGTACGGTCCGATTGGATCCAATCTCCAGTCGCAGGGATCCGATCTCCACCATCCGGATCCAATCTCCGGTCGGCTGGATCCGATCTCCACTATTCGGATCCAATCTCCAGTCGGCTGGATCCAACCTCCAGTCTTCGGTATCTCCAGCGGGAGCGAGGGAAGCTGAATGCGCGCAGACCAGCCGGGCACCCCAGGGACGCCACCCACGGCCGGCGCCCTGTCCGGGATCGTCGTCGCCGACTTCGGCCGGGTGCTCGCCGGGCCGTACATGACGATGCTCCTCGCCGACCTGGGCGCGGACGTGATCAAGATCGAGCGGCCGGGCTCCGGGGACGACACGCGCGCGTGGGGCCCGCCGTTCGCCGACGGCGAGGCCACCTACTTCCTCGGCGTGAACCGGAACAAGCGCTCCGTGTCGCTGGATCTCACGGATCCCGAGGACCTGGCCACGGCCCGGGCGATCGTGGACCGCGCGGACGTCCTCGTCGAGAACTTCCGCCCCGGCACGATGGAGAAGCTCGGCCTCGGATACGAGGACGTCAGGGCGGGCAACCCCGGGCTCGTCTACTGCTCGGTGACCGGTTTCGGCACCGCCGAGGGCGCCCGGCTACCGGGCTACGACCTGCTCGTCCAGGCCATGGGCGGCCTCATGAGCGTGACGGGGGAACCGGACGGGCAGGGCACGAAGGCCGGGGTCGCCCTGGTCGACGTCATCACCGGCCTCCACGCGGGGCTCGGCGTCCTGGCCGCCCTGCGGCACCGGGAGCGCACCGGCGAGGGACAGCGCGTCGAGGTCTCCCTGCTCACCTCCCTCCTCTCGGCGCTCACCAACCAGGCCGCCGCCCACCTCGGGGCCGGGGTCGTGCCGCGCGCGATGGGCAACAGACATCCGAGCATCGCCCCGTACGAGGTGTTCGAGGCGCAGGACCGGCCGCTGGTCCTCGCCGTGGGCAACGACCGGCAGTTCGGGGCCCTGTGCGCGCGGCTCGGCCGGCCGGAGCTCGCCGAGGACGACCGCTTCGCGACGAACACGGCCCGGGTCGCCCACCGGGAGGAGCTGGTCGAGGCCCTCGCCGGCCCGCTCGGCACCCGTACCGCCGACGGCTGGTTCGAGGAACTCACCGCGGCCGGTGTGCCCTGCGGGCCGATCAACGACCTGGCGGCCGCCTTCGGGCTCGCCGACCGGCTGGGGCTCGCCCCTCGCGTCCCGGAGTCCGCGGCCGGTCCCGGGCAGGTCGCCAACCCGATCCGGCTGGACGCCACCCCGGCCTCGTACCGCACCGCTCCCCCGCGGCTCGGCGAGCACACGGACGACGTCCGGTCGGAGCTGGGCGGAGTTGTCCACAGGGGGTCGGCGGCGAACGGCCACGCGTAGGAAGATGGTCGCCACCGGCGGAGTGATCCACCGGTGGCGACACGAGGGAACGGAAGGTCACAGGCGATGAGCAGCGCGGTGCAGAAGCGGCGGCCGCAGACCGCCCAGCAGTTCGTCCTGGAGGAGCTGCGGCGCGCCATCACCAGCGGGGAGCTCAGGCCCGGCGGGCCGATCCGGCAGGAGGCCCTGGCGGCCCGGTTCGAGGTGAGCCGGGTGCCGCTCCGGGAGGCCCTGAAGGCCCTGGAGGCCGAGGGCCTGGTGGTCCATCACGTGCACCGGGGCTACTTCGTCGCGGAACTCTCCCTCGACGACCTGGAGGAGATCTACCGGATCCGGGAGCTCCTGGAGACCGAGGCGGTCCGCATGGCCGTCCGTTGGATGCCGGACGGCACGGTCGCCACGCTCGAACGAATCCAGCGGGAGGTGGAGCGGGCCGCCGGCGAGGGGGACATCGCGGCGATGGCGGCGGCGAACCGGCTCTTCCACTTCACCCTCATCGAGGCCTCCGGGATGCCGCGCCTCGTCCGCCTCATCACGACCCTGTGGGACGCCACCGACGCGTACCGCTCGCTGTACTACACCGAGCCCACGCACCGGAAGCAGGCCGTACGGGAGCACCGCGCCGTGATCTCCTGCCTCCGGCAGGGCGACGAGGAGGCCACGGTCCGCTGGCTCGACGAACACCGGGCCCACGCGGTGGCGGCGCTGCGCGAGGTCCTGGGCCAGGAGCACCCGGACCAGGACTGACCCCGCGCGGGCCCCGGCAAGGGACCGGTCTCAGCCGGAGACCGGCGGTCGCGTGCCCGCGCGCCGGGCCGCGCCCGCCGCCAACAGGAGCACGGCCACGACCGCCAGGGCCCAGGGAGCGCCGTCGGCCGCGTGGAGCGGGTCGGCGAACATGCTCGCGGCCACGAGTCCCAGGAACACGCCCGTCGCGAGGAACCCGGTGCCGGCGGGCATGGCGTCCGCCGTCCGCCAGTCCCTGCGCGGGACCCACAGCCGCAGCAGCTCCGCCGTCATCAGCAGCGCCACCAGGCGGCCCGAGACGACGAACCACATCGGCGTCGCGTCCGTCACGCCCGCGCCGAACAGCGCGGTCATGGCGAAGAAGGCGACCGGCACGAGCCAGCCGAGGCTCGCCCGGACGCCGGACACGGGCAGGGCCTCGGCCGTGGACCCCGACGCGGACCCCGACCCCGACCCCGGCACCGGCACCGGCACCGACACCGACACCGACACCGACCCCGGCCTCGGCTCCGTCTCCGGCCCCGGCTCCGCCTCCGGTGCGCGTGGGGCCGGGATCACCGGCGGCGCGGTCGGCACCGGACGGAGGGCCCGGGAGCGCGCCCGGCGGTCGCGGAATCCGAGGTCGCCGTACCGGTCGACGTGGGCGGCCAGTTCGGCCTGGAGCGCGAGCAGCCGCTCCGCCATCGCGTCGAACTCGGCCCTGCGGAGCGCGGCCCCGTCGCCCGCCTCGCGCTCGGCGGCGGCCAGGACCGCCAGGCGCTCCGCGTGGAGCTGTTCGGCTTCGGCGCGGGCGGCTTCGGCGGTCTTCGGGACGTCGGCGAGGTCGGCCTTGAGGCGTGTCCGTTCGTTCTCGATGATCTCCTCGATGCGGTGCCGTTCGTCCGGGGGCAGTTCCTTCGGCGCGCGGGCCTCCGCCCGTGCGACGGCGGCTCGCCGCCACTCCATGAGGGGTCTGCCCCGGTGCTCGCCGATGCCGTTGATGTGGACCTTGCGGCCCTGGGTGCGGTGGATGTAGAGGACGTCGCCGCCGCGGCCGTTGGGCGCCTTGCCCCAGCTGACGCGCTGGAAGTCGGCGGCGGTCCTGATGCCCTGTGCGGCGAGGTCGCGGGCGAGTCCGCTGCCTATGCCGTTGACCTCGCTCGCCGTCAGGCGCGTCCCGCGGAGCGAGCGTTCGATCGATTCGCGCCGGAGGACGGCGAGCGCCTGGCGTTCGCGCCCGGCGCGCTTCCCGTCGAGGCCGTTCAGCAGGCCGGTGAGCGACCGCTCGCTCCTGGCCCGCTTCTCGTGGATGCGATGCAGGGCCTTCCCGTGCCGCGCCTCGGCACGGGTCCGGGCCCCGGCCTCGCGGTTCAGCCGCCGGCGGTCCGCCAGCTCGAACGGGCGTCGTGCGGCGAGGAGTCGGCGCTGGGCCCCGACCGACTCGACGAGGCGTCGTCGTTCGGCACGTATCTCGGCCGGATCGGTGGCCTGGAGGGGCGTGGTGCTGTCGATCACAGGTGGCTCTTCGGGGACTCGTGAGAACAGAAGGCCTCATTATCGCCACCCGTGTGCCACCGGCCCCGATGCCGGGTACGGGCCGGAGTCGGGTGAGGGGATCGCGTTCGGCGCGGCGTGCGGGGGCTGCGGTTACCCTGTGCGCCGGACGCGAGGAGGAACCATGGCGCGGATGCCGTCGGCCGAACGACGCAGGCAGCTGGTCGAGGCGGCGATCAGGGCGATGACCAGGGACGGGGTCGCCCGGACCACCACCCGGTCGATCTGCGCCGAGGCGGGGGTCTCGCTGAGCGTCTTCCACTACTGCTTCGACTCCAAGCAGGCGCTCTTGGAGGCCGCCATCGAGTCGATCAACGACACCTACGTCGTCCACGTCATGTCGGCGGTCGAGCCCAGGGCGACCCTGCGCGAGACGGTCCGGGGCGCCCTCGGCACGTACTGGAGCCACGTCATGGCCCATCCGGCCGAGCACATGCTGACGTACGAGCTCACCCAGTACGCCCTGCGCGAGGAGGGGTTCGAGCATCTGGCCCGGGCCCAGTACGAGCAGTACGTCGCCTCGGGGACCACCCTGATCGAGCAGGTCTGCGCGGTGTGCGGGGTCGAGCCGAAGGTGCCGGTGAGCCTGCTCGCGCATCTGCTCGCGGCGATGATCGACGGACTGACCCTCCAGTACCTGGTCCTCGGTGACGAGCGGACCGCGGCGGCGCTGCTCGACGCGACGGCCGAACACCTGGTCACGCTGATCGGAGGCTGACACTTCATCAACAGGTCATTTGACCCGGACCCTTGACTCACTCGGCGATCCTCGCGATCCTCGGGCCGGGCCGCTGTTACCGCAGGAAACATTCGGCGGCTCACGCCCGGTACTCCCCCATGACCGAAGGCATCGCTGACCATGAATCGACCAACAACGCGCAGAGCGGGCGGGCGATTCGCCCTCGTCTCGCTCTTCATCGCCCTGGCCACCATCGTCTTCGGCGCGGGGCCGGTCCCCGCGGCCGACGCCGGTTCGTGGTGGGAACCCACCGCGCGGCCCGCCGCCGACTCCCAGATCAACGTCACGGGCGCCCCCTTCAAGGGCACCGATGCCCAGGGGAAGGTGCGCGGGTTCGTCGACGCGCACAACCACCTGATGTCCAGCGAGGGCTTCGGCGGCCGGATGATCTGCGGGGCGCCGTTCTCGCAGGCGGGTGTCGCCGACGCCCTCAAGGACTGCCCCGAGCACTACCCGGACGGTTCGGGGGCGCTCTTCGAGCACCTCACCGGTGGTGACAACGGCAAGCACGACCCGGTCGGCTGGCCCACGTTCAAGGACTGGCCCGCCCACGACTCGCTGAGCCACCAGCAGAACTACTACGCCTGGGTCGAGCGCGCCTGGCGCGGCGGCCAGCGGGTGCTCGTCAACGACCTGGTGACGAACGGTCTGATCTGCTCGCTCCTGCCCCGGGACCGCAGCTGCGACGAGATGACCGCGATCCGCCTCGAGGCCCGCAAGACGTACGAGATGCAGGACTACATCGACGGGATGTACGGCGGCCCCGGCAAGGGCTGGTTCCGGATCGTCACCAGCGCCGACCAGGCCCGCTCGGTGATCAAGGACGGCAAGCTCGCCGTCGTCCTCGGCGTGGAGACCTCGGAGCCCTTCGGCTGCAAGCAGATCCTCGACATCGCCCAGTGCGGCCAGGCGGACATCGACAAGGGCCTCGACGAGCTGTACGCGCTCGGCGTGCGCAGCATGTTCCTCTGCCACAAGTTCGACAACGCGCTCTGCGGCGTCCGCTTCGACAGCGGGACGACGGGCGTGGCGGTCAACATCGGCCAGTTCCTCTCGACGGGCACGTTCTGGGCCACCGAGAAGTGCGCGGGCCCGCAGCACGACAACCCGATCGGTCTCGCCGCCGCGCCCGCCGCGATGGCCGAGAAGCTGCCCGCCGGGGTGAGCGTCCCCTCGTACGCCTCCGACGCCCGGTGCAACACCCGGGGTCTGACGCGGCTCGGCGAGTACGCCCTGAAGGGCATGATCCAGCGCGGCATGATGCTGGAGCTCGACCACATGAGCGTCAAGGCCGCGGGGCGGGCGCTCGACATCCTGGAGTCCCAGGAGTACCCCGGCGTCCTGTCCAGCCACAGCTGGATGGACCTGGACTGGACCGAGCGACTCTACCGCCTCGGCGGGTTCGCCGCCTCGTACATGCACGGCGCCGGGGGCTTCGTCGGCGAGGCGTCGCAGAAGGCGGAGCTGCGCAAGAAGTACGGGGTCGGGTTCGGCTACGGCACGGACATGAACGGGGTCGGCGGCTGGCCCGGCCCGGTCGGACCGGACGCGCCGAACGCGGTCACGTACCCGTTCCGCAGCTTCGACGGAGGCTCGGTCCTCGACCGCCAGGTCACCGGTGAGCGCACCTGGGACCTCAACACGGACGGCGCCGCGCACAACGGTCTCGTACCGGACTGGATCGAGCAGATCCGGCTGACCCCCGGCGGCCCGGGCGTCGTGGACGAGCTGTCGCACGGAGCGGAGTCGTACCTGACGACGTGGAAGAAGACCGAGGACCACGAGCCGGGTGTGAACCTGGCCGCCGGGCGGCCGGCGTCGGCCTCGACCACGGAGTGGTGGAACCCCTTCGTGAACTTCTCGCCGGGGCTCACGGTCGACGGCGACACGGGAACCCGCTGGGCCAGCGAGTGGAAGGACGACCAGTGGCTCCAGGTGGACCTGGGCTCGGTGCGTCCGGTCGGGCGGGTCACGCTCGACTGGGAGCGGGCCTACGCGCGCGCGTACCGGATCGAGCTGTCGGAGGACGGCACGACCTGGCGTACCGCCTGGTCCACGGACGCGGGTGACGGTGGCTACGACACGGCGACCTTCGACTCGCAGCCGGCGCGCTATGTGCGCGTGCACGGGGTGAAGCGGGCCACGGACTGGGGCTACTCGCTCTACGAGGTGGCCGTCAACAGGTCCTGAGCGCATGAGGGAAAGGGGCTGTCGGATCCGTCTCCGGATCCGACAGCCCCTTTCCACGTGTGGGGGTCAGCCGGCCGCCGGGCCGGTCCAGTCGGCGGGGACGCGGGCGAGCCGCACCCGCTGGGGGTGGTCGCCGACGTCGACGGAGGCCACCCGCTGCCCGGTGGCGAAGTCGATCGCGGTGACGCGGTCGGCGCCGCTCTCGGAGATGACGCAGGCCTTGCCGTCGCCGCTCACGGTCGCCCAGTAGGGCTTGGAGGCCGGGACGAGCGGGCCCTGCGTGAGGGAGGCGCGGTCGACCACGGTGGCGTAGTCGTCCATCGTCCCGGCGACGCAGAGCTTGTCGCCGTCGGGGCTGATCGAAAGGCCGTGGTGGCGCGAGTCGTTGACCCAGGTGGTGCGGTCGGGGTCGGTCGCCGGGTTGCCGGGCAGGTTCTTGAGGCGGGTGATGCGGTCGGAGTCGACGTCGTACTCCAGGAAGCCGTTGAAGAAGGAGACCTGGAAGTAGATCTTCTTCTCGTCCGGGGTGAAGACGAGCGGGCGCACGGCGTCGGAGAGGTCGCCGCGCCCGAAGGCGTCGAGGCGGTCGCGCATGTCGATGACGCGGACGGTCTGGAAGGTGCGGGCGTCGACGACGGTGATCTTCCGGTCGCCCTTGCTCCAGTCGAGCCAGGGGGCGTCGAGCGCGGTGGTGACCTCGCCGATCGACATGTTCCAGAGCAGGCCGTCGGAGGTGAAGACGTTCTCGTGGGGCTTGTCGCCGGTCTTGAAGGAGCCGACCTGGCGCCCCGTCGCGATGTCCAGGACGTGCACGGTGTTCGCGGTGGAGGCGGAGACCGCGACGCGGGTGCCGTCGGGCGAGACGGCCATGTGGTCGGCGCGGTAACCGGCCACCGGGAAGCGCCAGTTGATCCGTCCGGTCCGCAGGTCGAGGGAGACGACGTCGGCGAAGCTGGGGCGGGAGACGACCATGGCGGAACCGTCGGGGGTCGCGTACATGTCGTCGACGAACTGGTCGTGGCCCTCGCCCGGCCCGCTGCGGACGCCGAGGAAGAAGGCGAGCTTGACGGGGTTCAGGTAGATCTCCCGGAGGCGCTCCTCCTTGTCCGGGATCACGTTCACGCGCCCGACGCGGTGGAAGTCTCCGCGGGCGGCGATCACGTCGGCGGTTCCGTCCCAGTTGTTGCCGACGAACATCACCTCCTGGAGTCCGGCGGGGGCGGCGGCTCCGGTGCCGCCCGAGGTGGTGACGAGCGCGAGGGCGGCGGCGAGGGCGCCGAGGAAGCGGCGGGTTCCGGACGGGCGGGGAGAGGGCATGGGGGTTCCTTCTTCCGTGGCACGACGACGACTTACCGGAGGTAACCATGGTCACGTCACGCCCACAAGCCCTCGGGACGCACCCCGCCGCACCACCCGTCCCGCCCGGTGCGGGATCATGGAAGCAGGCACGCAGAAGGGACGGAACGGACGATGAGGCACCGCAGTGTCGCGGACCTGATGACGCCCACCGCGGTCGCGGTGCAGCGCGGGACCTCGTTCAAGGAGATCGCGCGGCTCCTCGACGAGTACGGCATCACCGCGGTCCCGGTGGTCGACGAGGAGAACCGTCCGGTGGGCGTCGTCTCCGAGGCGGACCTCCTGCGGCGGCACACCGCGAAGGACGGGCCGAGCTCGGCGGAGGCCATGATGTCGAGCCCGGCCGTGACGGCCCGGCCCTCCTGGACGGCCGTCGAGGCGGCCCGTCTGATGGAGCGCCACCGGGTGAAGCGGCTCCCGGTCGTGGACGCGGACGGCCGGCTGATCGGAGTGCTCAGCCGCAGCGATCTGCTCCAGCTGTTCCTGCGGAGGGACCGCTCGATCCAGGAGGAGATCCGCGAGGACGTGATCGTGCGGATCCTGCACCTCTCGCCCTCGGCCGTGCACATCGACGTCGACGAGGGCCGGGTGACGCTCAGCGGCACCCTCGAACGCCCGGGCCTCGGCCCGATCCTGGTCCGCCTGTGCGAGACGGTGGACGGGGTGGTGGAGGTCGTGGACCGTATGGAGTACGGGGAGGGGGACGGCGCCTCCTAGGCCGGCGCTCCCCTGGTCGGCGTTCCTCGGGTCAGCGCTCCCCGGATCGGCGCTCCCCGGGGTGCCTGGATCAGGGCCGCGCCTGGATCGGGCCGCGCCTGGATCGGGCCGTGCCCGGATCAGGGCATGCCCCAGGAGCCCGGCGGTGCGGCGCCCGCCCGTCGGGCTCCCGGTGCGGGAGGCGGTTCCGTCAGGAGACCGCCTCCGGCCAGCCGTAGCCGGGGCCGGTGTGCTGGGGTACGGTCCCCGCGCCCACCGCCTCCATCTCCCGGTTGGCCTCGCGCATGAGCTTGCCGGCCAGGTCCTTCATGGCCCGGCTCGCGGCGAGTTCGTCGCCGATCGCCGGCACGTCCACGTCCGCCGGGTTGCACCGCGCGGAGCCGTGGCCCGTGAGGGTCGAGGTGCCGGTGCTCAGCGTGGCCTCGGCCTTCGTCCTGCCGCTGTCCTCGGTCAGTTCCAGGCCGACCGTCCACTCCAGCGTGCGGCTCATGGTCCGCCCTCCTCGCATCGCCGGGCCGCGCGGCAATCCCCCGCGGCCCCTTACCGATACCTCCAGGATCCATCGGCGGGGACGCACCCGCGCGGGGACGGGGTCAGGGCGCGCGGAAGAGACGGGGGAAGCGGGGTGCGAGCCAGGGCTTGCGGCCCCAGCCGAGCGCCTTGCCGCGGGCGATCACCGGCCAGGGGTCGAGCCGCCCGAGGCCGAGGAGGAGGAAGGCGACCGGCTCCGTGAGGATCGTGCAGTCGGGGCGGGACGGCGGCTCGTGCGCGGTGCGGACGGCGCCGTCCGTCACGGTGACGCCGAAGCCCGGGCCGCCCCGGAGCCG
Organism: Streptomyces sp. NPDC055815; assembly: GCF_053616475.1. Lineage (NCBI taxonomy): Bacteria > Bacillati > Actinomycetota > Actinomycetes > Kitasatosporales > Streptomycetaceae > Streptomyces > Streptomyces sp. NPDC055815. The sequence continues at coordinate 76,733 of NZ_JBSHDU010000025.1, forward strand.
TACGGCGAAGCTCGCGGTGAGACCGGCGACGGCGGCCGGGTCCGCGACCCGGGGCATCGCCTCGATCATGAACGGCAGGGTGAGTTCCACCCGGCGGGCGTCGAGCATGTGGGGGCGGTCCAGGGCGAGGGCGAGGTCGTAGCCGTGACCCAGCATGTGGGTCAGCAGGTACGAGCCGAGGACGGCGGGGCGCTGAGGGCCGAGGGGCGTGGAGAGGTGCTCGTCGGGGTCGCGCTCCTCCACGGCGGCGAGGAACGCGCCGGCCTGGGCCGTGATCATCTCGGCGAGCGGGCCGGGCGACCGCTCGCCGAAGCCGGCGAGGGCGCGTTCGTTGGCCTCGGCCAGGCTGCCGGGGGTGCCGTCGCCGTACGGGCGCTCGTGACCGGCGGCCAGCTCGGCCATGAGGGCGTTCGCCTGCGCCAGGTGGGCGGCGGCCTCGCCGACCGTCCAGGCGGACCGGGGCACGGGCAGCCGCCCGGGGTCCGGCGCCGGGGTGCGCAGGACCGCCGCGATGTCCTCGGCGGTCCCGCGTATCGCCTCGGCCAGCCCTTCGGGCAGCACCCCTGCCGTCCGTGTCGTCATCGATCCGCCCCTCACCCGAGTCCGGCGGCTCCCCGTGGAGCACCGGCTGGTCAGGGACCGTACCAGCGAGTAGCCCCGTTCGTACCGGTCGTCGCGGGGAGTTCTTCGCCGACGGCCGTGGTGGCGACGATCTCGCGGAACCGGGGGCAGTCGGCGAGATCGTCGCGCGTGCAGCCCAGCGCGCATTCGACCAGGTCGAGACAGGCCTGCGCCTCCGCCGCCCGGCGCCGGAGCTCCTCGCGGTGCGCTGCGAGCCGCTGCCGGCGGGCCCCCGGGTCGCCGGTCCCCAGCAGCTCCCGGATGGCGTCGAGGGTGAGGCCCGCCCGCTTGGCCCGCAGGACGACGGCGACGCGGGTGAGGTGGCTGTCGTCGTAGCGGCGGCCGTGGGGCGGGCGCGAGGAGTCCGGCGGACTCCTCGTGCCGCAGCACGTGGGTGGCGAGACCGAACCGGCCGGCGAGGCCGACGCCCGCCGGCTCCCCTGGCGACCGGCCTGGCGGAGTCGGCGGTACGAGCGGGCGCGATCACCTCCGAGGAGGCGGCGGCCTGGACGGCGGACCAGACAGCGCGGGCCGAAGGGGACCGCTTCTTCCTGGCGGTCCCCTTCTTCACGGCGTCCGGCACCCGGGCGTGAGGCTCACGCCCCGGCCGGGGCGCCGTCCACCGTGAGGACGAGCTTGCCGGTGGTGCGGTCGGTCTCGCCGAGGGCGTGGGCCTTGGCGGCTTCGGCGAGGGGGAAGACGGCCTCGATGTGGGGGCGGAGGGCGCCGGAGGCCGCGAGGGCGGCGATGGCGTTCATGCCGGCGTGGTCGGCCTCGACGAGGAGGGTCAACGCGCGGACTCCCTTCGCCGCCGCCCTGGCCGCGTCGTCCGGGTCGGTGGGCGGCAGCAGGGAGACGAGCGTGCCGCCGGGGCGGAGGACGTCGAAGGAGCGGGTGCGGGTGTCGCCGGACAGCGGGTCGAGGACCATGTCGACGTCCTGGACGGCCTCGGTGAAGTCGGTGGCGCGGTAGTCGATGACCTCGTCCGCGCCGAGGGAGCGGACGAAATCGTGCTTCGGAGCGCTCGCGGTGCCGATGACGTACGCGCCGCGGGCCTTGGCGATCTGGACGGCGAGGTGGCCGACGCCGCCGGCGGCCGCGTGGATCAGGACCCGCTGGCCGGGGCCGACCTGGGCCGTGTCGACGATCGCCTGGTACGCGGTGAGCGCGGCGAGCGGCAGGGCGCCGGCCTGCACGTGGTCGATCTCGGCCGGCTTGTGGGCGAAGGCGCGGGCGGGGGCGGTCACGTACTCGGCGTGGGAGCCGACGCCGTGCGGGTACGGCAGCATCCCGAAGACCTCGTCGCCGGGCTTGAACACGGTCACGCCGAAGCCGACGGCCTCGACGACGCCGGAGACGTCCCAGCCGAGGACGAGGGGCAGGCGATCGAGGAAGAGGGAGGAGGAGCGGTGCTTCCAGTCGGTCGGGTTGACGCCGGCCGCGCGGACGGCGACGAGGATCTGGCTGGGGCCGGGCACGGGTCGCGGGACCACGACCTCCCGGAGGACCTCGGGGGTGCCGAGGGTGTCCTGGCTGATGGCGCGCATGGTGGGCTGATTGCTCATGCCGTCCAGACTCGCCGCCGGCCCCACCCGCGTACCATGGCATGATTGCCATCTTTCGAAGGGATCCTGCCATGACTGCTGTCACGGGTGACCGTCATCGTGTCGTCGTCCTCGCCCTGGACGGGGTCTACCCCTTCGAGCTGGGCATCCCGAGCCGGGTGTTCGGCACGGTCGCCGAGCACTACGAGGTCCTGACCTGCTCGGTGGACGGCCGGCCCGTCCGTACCAACTCCGACTTCTCGGTGACCGTCCAGCACGGACCCGAGGTGCTCGCCACGGCGGACACCGTGATCCTTCCGCCCTTCGACATGTCCCTCCTCTCCCGCGAGCTCCCCGCGGCCGTCGCGGGGGCGCTCGCCTCCGTGCCCGCCGGGGCGCGGATGGTGTCCATCTGCACGGGCGCGTTCGTCCTCGCGGCCGCCGGGCTCCTGGAGGGCCGCCCCGCCACCACGCACTGGTCGCTGGCCGCCGTCTTCCGCGACTGGTTCCCGCAGGTGGCCCTCGACGCCGACGTGCTGTTCGTCGACGACGGCGACGTGCTGACCTCGGCGGGCGCCGCGTCCGGCGTGGACGTCTGCCTGCACCTCGTACGGAAGGACCACGGCACCGCGGTCGCGAACTTCGTGGCGCGGGTGTGCGTCGTGCCGCCGTGGCGGGACGGCGGGCAGGCCCAGTACATCGAGCAGCCCGTGCCCGACACCGCCGCCAACGACACCTCGGCGACCCGGCAGTGGGCGCTGGAGAACCTGCACGAGCCGCTGGCCCTGAGCACGCTCGCCGAGCACGCCCGGATGAGCCTGCGGACCTTCGCGCGCCGGTTCAACGAGGAGGTCGGCATGAGCCCCGGCCGCTGGCTGATCCAGCAGCGGGTGGCCCGCGCCCGGCACCTCCTGGAGTCCACGGACCTCGCCGTCGACGACATCGCGGGCCAGGTCGGCTTCGCCACCGGCACCTCGCTGCGCCAGCACCTGCACGCGGCGATCGGTGTCTCCCCGCTCGCCTACCGGCGCACCTTCCGGGGCGGGGCCGCCGTCCTCCCCTAGGGTCTGTCTGACAATTCGCGCCGGATCAGGCCGGGTCGTCCGGTGCGTGCGATCGGCGTGCGGCCGGGGCGCCCTCGGATGGGGTCTCCCCTGCTCGAGCGAAGCCGAGAGCTTGGGGAAGGAGCTACTTGGGCGTTTCGGCCGTGCGGCGAGCGTGCGTGCCGGGCGGGCCGGACCCGGCGGGAATTGTCAGACAGACCCTAGGGCCCTGCCATAGGCCATGGGTAGGCTTGGGGCCCGTGAGGCATAAGGATTCCGATGGCCCGGCGGGCGGTGCGGGACGGCCGCCGGCCGACCTGAACCTGCTGCGGACCTTCCTGGCGGTCTACCGCTCCGGTTCGTTCACCGCCGGCGCCGGGCTGCTCGGCCTTTCGCAGCCGACGGTGACCACCCAGATCCGCGCCCTGGAGCGGCAGACCGGCCGCGAGCTGTTCGAGCGGCTGCCGCGCGGCGTCGCCCCGACCACCGTCGCCCACGAGCTCGCGGGCCGGATCGCCGGGCCGCTCGACGCGCTGGCCGCCGCGGCCGGGCACGAGGCCGCTCCGCACGAGCGGACCGCGCCCGTCCATCTCGCGGGCCCCGCCGAACTCCTCTGCACGCGCGCCCTGCCCGCCCTGGCCCCGCTGACGGCCGAAGGCGTACGGCTGAGGGTCAGCCCGGGCCTGACCGAGCCGCTCCTCGACGAGCTGCGCGCCGGCCGGCACGACCTGGTGATCGCCACCTTCCGGCCGCGCGGGCGGGCGCTGACCGCCGTACCGCTCACCGACGAGGAGTTCGTCCTGGTCGCGGCTCCCGGGTGGGCCGAGCGCGTCAGGGAACGCCTGGCCCTGGAGGGACCGGCGGCGCTGCATCGCGTCCCCCTCGTCACGTACGCCGAGGATCTGCCCATCGCCCGCCGCTACTGGCGGCACGTGTTCGGGGCGCGGCTGTCCTGCCCCGCCGCCGTGACCGTGCCCGATCTGCGCGGGGTCCTCGCCGCGGTCGTCGCCGGAGCGGGGTTCAGCGTCCTGCCGCGCTACCTGTGCCAGACCGAGCTGGCCTCCGGCGCCCTCGTGGCGCTGCACGAACCGGAGGACCCGCCCATCAACACCGGCTACCTCGTCCAGCGCCCGGGCCGCCCCGACAACCCCGACGTCACCCGCGTACGGGACGTGCTGATCGAGGCCGGACGCACCTGGTGACGCCGGGGCACCCGGCGACGCCGGGCCGCCCGGTGGCCCCCGGGGGCCGCCAGCGGCTCCTGCTATAACCGGCACATGATCTACCACGTCGTGACGTCCGCCGCATGGTCCGCCCGGCCCGAGGAGCCGTACGCCCCCGCCTCCCTCGCGGAGGAGGGTTTCGTCCACTGCTCCCCCGACGAGCCGACGACGCTCGCCGTCGTCAACGCCTTCTACCGCGGCGCCTCGCGGCCGCTCCTGGTGCTGCTCCTCAATGAGAGCCGGCTCACGGCCAGGACCGAGTGGGAGGCCGCCGCGCCGACCCCGCCGCCCGGCGTCTCCGGGGAGACGCTCTTCCCGCACGTGTTCGGGCCGATCGACCGTGCGGCCGTCGACGGGATCCTGGAGATCACCTGGGACGCGGACGGCCGGGCGACGGGGCTCGCGAAGACCGGCTGACCGGCCGTCAGTCCTTGTTCAGGTAGGCCAGGACGGCGAGGACGCGGCGGTTGTTGGTGCCGTCGTCGACGATGCCGAGCTTGCCGAACAGCGAGGTCGTGTACTTCCCGATGGCGCTCTCGCTGAGGAAGAGGCGCTGGGCGATGACCTGGTTGGACAGTCCTTCGGCCATGAGGCCGAGCACGGAGTGCTCGCGTTCGGTGAGCTTCTCCAGGCGCCGGTTCGAGGGGCCGCCGGACAGCAGCTTGGCGATGACGGCCGGGTCCATCGCGGTCCCGCCGGCCGCGACGCGTTCCAGGGCGTCGATGAACTGGTCGGCGTCGAACACGCTGTCCTTGAGGAAGTAGCCGATGCCGCCGGTACCGTCGGCGAGCAACTCCCGGGCGTAGAGCTGCTCGACGTACTGGGAGAGGATCAGGACCGGCAGTCCAGGCACTTCGGCGCGGGCCGCGATGGCCGCCCGCAGGCCCTCGTCCGTATGGCTCGGCGGCATGCGGACGTCGACGACGGCGACGTCGGGCCGCCAGGCGCGCAGGGCCTGCAGCGTCTCGGGTCCGGTGGCCGCCGTCGCCACCACCTCGTGACCGTAGGCCTCGATGAGCCGGACCATCCCGTCGCGCAACAGGTACAGGTCTTCGGCTACGACGATGCGCATGGCACCTCCAGGGTCGCGCGGGTCGGGCCGCCCGCCGGGCTGATGATCTCCAGGGTGCCGTCGAAGACGGCGAGCCGGCGACGCAGCCCCGCGAGCCCGCCGTCGTCCCGGACGCGTGCTCCACCGCGGCCGTCGTCCTCGACCACGACGACGACGCCCGCTGCCGTGGTGGCGTCCCGGGTGAGGGAGATCCGTACCCGGGCCGCCCTGGCGTGCTTGACCGCGTTGCTCAGGAGTTCGGCGACGGCGAAGTACAGGGCCGATTCGACGGGCGGGTCCGGGCGGTGCGCGAGGTCCGCGTCGACGGTGACGTCGAGCGGGCAGTCCAGGGCGAGCGCGCGGACGGCGTCGACGAGGCCCCGGTCGCTCAGGACGGGCGGGTTGATGCCCCGGACCAGTTCCCGGAGCTCGGTCAGGGAGGCCGTGGCGCCCGCCCGCGCCTCCTTCATCAGCGCCTTGGCCCGCTCGGGGTCGGTCTCCATCAGTTTCTCCGCCGTCGCCAGGGAGAGCCCGAGGCCGACCAGGCGTGCCTGCGCCCCGTCGTGCAGGTCCCGCTCGATCCGGCGGATCTCGGCGGCCTGAATGTTCGTCACATCGGCGCGCTGGGCGGTCAGTTCCTCCACGCGCTCGGCGAGTGCCATCGCGGACGACGGGCGCAGGAAGCGCACGGCGACCGGCTCGATCGGCCGCCAGGCGTACGGGGACACCGCGACGGCCGTCAGCAGGGCGAGCAGTCCGGCGAGGCGGCCTGCGGTCCCCCAGGCGTCGAGCCCGAGTCCGAGGACGGCCGCGGCCACCCCGGCCGGCGGGAGGCAGGCGACGAGTCCTGCGGTGAGCGGCAGGATCGCGGTGAAGCGCAGGTCGCGCAGGTTGGCGGGGTCGTTATAGCGGATGCGCCACTTCTGGTCCATGAGGGCGTCGCGGCGGGTGCGTTCGTACCCGAAGCCGTTCCACCAGTGGCCGGTGGCCATCCGCGTGACCGGCGGGGCCTCCCGGTAGCCGGCGGGGACGACGGTGCCGGTCCACCGGGCGACGAGGTGGCGGACGGCCCGGCAGACCGGCCGGGACAGGGCGAGCGTGCCCACGGCCACGATCACGACCGGCGCGAGCCACGACCAGGGGTTGCCCGGTCCCCACCGGATGCCCAGCGCGATCGCGGCCGCCCACACGGCGGGGATCACCATGCCGACGGCGGCCACCGCGCACGCTCTGGAGAACCCCGCGCCGACCCGCGCCGACCACGTACCCAGCTGTCCCATGCCTCCGCCTTCGTCTTCCGTCCGGTGCGTCCACTGTGCACCGGACGTGGCCCCGCACCCGCCGGTCCGCGGGAGGAGTGTGGCCGGCCCCACCCCCTCGTACGTCCAGACGGATACCGGCCCCACCGGCCGCCCGGCAGTGTTCCGGGCATGGAAACCAACCTGAACTCCCCGTCCACGGCAGCCCCGTTCGACAGCGACGTCACCCGGCGAGCCTTCGGCACGGCGGCGACGAGCGTCAAGGTCTTCGGCGCGCTCACCGGCCTCTCCCTCCTCGTGGTCGCCGCCGTGGCGGGCAGCGGTCACCAGGTGAACACGTTCATGTGGGTACGGGCCGTCCTGCTGCCCCTGGTCGCCGTCCTCGTCCACCGGCTGACCGTCTCCGCCTCCCGCGGATCCCGGCGGGCCTTCGAGCGGGTGCGGGGCCTCGCCGTCGTCCTGCCGATCGCGATCATCGGCGTCGATCTGATCCCGGGCGTCTGCCCGCCGTGGTACGCCGTGATGCAGACCGTCTGCGTGCTGCCGGTGATCCGGCTCGCCCTGCTCAGCCGCGGCCCGGCCCTGCGCACCGCCTTCCCCCGGTAAGGCCATCGCCGTGTGCGGTTCGCGGCGCTCTCGGATAGACCTTGGACCACAGGGTGTCGGCCGGCCCGCCGGAAGCCACCAGTCCGGCGTCACGTGCCGCCCACCACCCGGGAGGAAGCCGATGATCACCCGTCGCAGCGTGCTCGGCGGGACCGTCGCCGCCGCAGGCCTGCCGCTCCTCGCCCCCGGCATCTTCGCCGGGGGCGAGGCGCACGCGGCGCAGGCCCTGCCGCCGGCCGGTCCCCACCGCGCGTCCGGTCCCGTACCGCCCGCCTTCTCCACCGCCATGCCGGTCCCGCCCGTGCTGCGTCCCCTCACCTCCTCGGGCGACGTGGACGTCTACGAGCTGACCATCCGCAGGGCCACGGCCCAGATCCTCCCGGGCACCGCCACCGATGTCCTGACCTACGACGGGCACTTCCCCGGCCCCGTCATCCACGCCCGCTCCGGGCGCCGGGTCCTGGTCCGCCACCGCAACGGCCTCGACATGCCCGTCTCCGTCCACCTGCACGGCGCGAGCGTCCCGCCCTCCTCCGACGGCAACCCGATGGACGTGTTCGCGCCCGGCGACTCGCGGACGTACGTCTACACCAACCGGCAGCCCCACGCCTCGCTCTGGTTCCACGACCACGCCCACCACATGGAGGCCGAGCACGTCTACCGCGGTCTCTCCGGCAGCTACCTCCTCACCGACGACCTCGAACAGAGCCTTCCGCTGCCCAAGGGCCAGTACGACGTGCCCCTCACGATCCGCGACGCCCGCTTCGACGAGCACGGGCAGCTGGCGTACACGATGTCCGACCGGAACCGCACCACCCTCCTCGCCAACGGCAGGCCCACCCCGTACTTCCAGGTCGCGGCCCGCAAGTACCGCTTCCGGCTGCTCAACGGCTCCAACCTGCGCCTCTTCGCGCTGAGCCTGTCCGACGGGACCCCGCTCATCCAGATAGCGTCGGACGGCGGACTGCTCGAACGCCCGGTCGCCGTGCCCGTCCTCACCCTCTCGCCCGGCGAACGCGCCGACGTGATCGTCGACTTCTCCCACCATCGCGTCGGCACCCGGCTGGTGCTCACCAACAGCGGCCCCGGCAAGCCCGAGCAGACCGGCAAGGTGCTCCGCTTCGACGTCGTGCGCACCGCCGACGACCCCAGCAGCGTCCCCCGGGTGCTGCGCGCCCTGCCGCCCGCCGGAGCCCTGCCCAAGGCCGCCGTCACCCGCCACATCGAGCTCAGCATGGACGAGGACGGGCGACCCGATCCGCGGGGGTTCGTGAACGGGCAGATGTTCGACCCCGATCGCATCGACACCACCGTGGCCTTCGGGTCGTCCGAGATCTGGGAGGTCACCAACGCCAACAAGCGCGTCCCGCACAACTTCCATCTGCACCTGGTCCAGTTCCGTGTCCTGGAACGCGGCGGAAAGCCCGCGGGGCCGACCGAGGCGGGTCTGAAGGACACGGTCCGGGTGATGCCGGGCGAGACGGTGAAACTGCACGTGACCTTCGACGCGTTCCGGGGCGACTACGTGTACCACTGCCACATGCTCGATCACTCGGCCATGGGCATGATGGCCACCTTCCGGGTCCGGTGAGCTCGCGGCGTCCTCGCGGCGGGGGGAGACTGAAGGGGTAGCGCGGCCGGCAGTCAGGGGTGCCCCGAAGGAGTGGCCATGGGCGGCACGGCGGTGGAGACCCTGCGCGAGGCCTTGCGCGGTGAGGTGATCGGCCCGGAGGACGCGGGGTACGACGAGGCCCGTCAGATCTACAACGCGATGATCGACCGTCGGCCGGCCGTCATCGCGCGGTGCGCGGACACCACGGACGTACGGGCGGCGCTGCGGTACGCCCGCGAGAGCGGCATGGACCTGACCGTGCGCGGCGGCGGACACAGCGGCGGCGGTCTGTGCCTGACCGACGGCTCGCTGATGATCGACCTGTCGGGCATGCGCTGGGTGCGGGTGGACCCCGCGCGGCGGACGGCCCTCGTCGGCGGCGGGAGCCAGCTCGGGGACCTGGATCACGAGGCGCACGGCTTCGGTCTCGCGACCCCCGCCGGGATCATGTCGACGACGGGGGTCGGCGGACTGACCCTGGGCGGCGGGCACGGGCATCTGACCCGCGCGTACGGGCTGACCATCGACAACCTCCTCGCGGCGGACGTGGTCCTCGCCGACGGCTCGGTCGTCACCGCGTCGGCGGACGAACACCCGGATCTCTTCTGGGCGTTGCGGGGCGGTGGCGGCAACTTCGGTGTGGCGACGTCCTTCACGTACGCGCTGCATCCGGTGGAGAACGTCGGCCTCGGCGTCACGCTGTGGGAGCCGGAGCACATCGGGGCCGTACTGCGCTGGTACCGGGACTTCCTGCCGGCGGCGCCGGACGACCTGAACGGCTTCTTCGCCACGCTGACGGTCGCGCCGGGACCGCCGTTCCCGGAGGAGATCCACCACAGGAAGATGTGCGGCGTGGTGTGGTGCAGCACGGGCCCGACGGACGAGGAGAGCCTCGCGAAGGTGTTCGCCCCGGTCGCCGATCCGGCCCCGCCCGCCTTCCACTTCGCGACGCCGGTCCCGTACCCGGCGCTCCAGTCGATGTTCGACGAGCTGATCCCGAAGGGTCTCCAGTGGTACTGGCGCGGTGAGTTCTTCGACCGCATCACGGACGACGCGATCGACGTGCACCGCACCTTCCTGGAGAACATCCCGACCGAGCTGTCGACGATGCACCTGTACCCCGTCGACGCCGCGGCCCACCGCGTGGGGCCCATGGACACGGCCTGGGCCTACCGGGACGCGGTCTGGTCCGGCGTGATCGGCGGCATCAGCGCCGAGCCGTCCGACGCGGGGGCGCTGCGCAGCTGGGCGGTGGACTACTGGGAGGCCCTGCACCCGCACTCGATGGGCGCCGGGTACGTCAACTTCATGGGCGCGGACGAGGGCCAGGACCGGGTCCGGGCCACGTACCGCGGACACTACGACCGGCTGGCCGAGGTGAAGCGGACGTACGACCCGGACAACGTCTTCCACCACAACCAGAACATCGCCCCTGCCGACTCTTGACGGCTCTTTGACGGTCGGCGGGGATCCGGCGGGCCCCGGACGGTGTCATCTTCGGTGTCTAGCACCGTTCGGGGAGGGGTGGCCGTCGTGGAAGGCGCCGTCGCAGGGTTGTTGGTCGTCGTGGTCGGTGTGCTGCTGGTACTGCGCAGTGGGATGCGGATCGTCAATCAGGTGGAGCGGGGTGTGGTCTTCCGGCTCGGCAAGGCGCTTCCCGGTCACCGTCAGCCGGGGATCACCTTCCTCGTCCCGTTCGTCGACCGCATGCGCAAGGTGAACGTGCAGGTGGTCACGCTGCCGATCCCGACGCAGGAGGGCATCACCCGGGACAACGTCTCGGTGAAGGTGGACGCCGTGGTGTACTTCCGGGTCGTCGACCCGGTCCGGGCCGCGATCGAGGTCCAGGACTACGTCTTCGCCGTCGGCCAGGTCGCGCAGTCCTCGCTGCGGTCCATCATCGGCAAGAGCGACCTGGACGACCTGCTGTCCGACCGTGAACGCCTGCACGAGGGGCTGGCGTTGATGATCGACAGCCCGGCGGCCGGCTGGGGCGTGCACATCGACCGGGTCGAGATCAAGGACGTGCAGCTGCCGGAGTCCCTCAAACGGTCGATGTCCCGGCAGGCGGAGGCGGAGCGGGAGCGGCGGGCGCGGGTGATCACGGCGGACGGCGAGTTCCAGGCGGCGCAGCAGCTGGCCAACGCGTCGCGGATCATGGCCGACACCCCGGAGGCGATGCAACTGCGGCTGCTGCAGACGGTCGTGGAGGTGGCCGCGGAGAAGAACTCGACGCTCGTGATGCCGTTCCCGGTGGAGCTGCTGCGCTACTTCGACCGGGCCGCCCGGAACCTCGGCGCCTCGGACGAGGCTCCGGCCGCCGAGGCTCCGCCCGCGGCGCCTCGGAACCTCGATGCCTCGGACGACGCTCCGGCAGCCGAGGCTTCGCCCGCCGTGCTCGGCGAGAAGATCCCGGATCCGCGTACCGAGTCGTAGGCGGTGTGAGCGGACCCGGTCCGCCGGGCGGCGTCAGTCGCCCATGGCACGCATGGCCTCTTCGGCCCGCTTCTCCATCTCCTCCGGAGGCACGTCCTCGACGTGCGTGGAGAGGTTCCAGCGGTGGCCGAAGGGGTCTTCCAGCTGCCCGGTGCGGTCGCCGTAGAACTCGTTCTTCACCGGCGACAGCTGCTTGGCGCCCCGGGTGAGGGCCTCGGCGAAGACCGAGTCGACGTCCTCGACGTACACGTGCAGGGTGATGGGCGTGCCGCCCACCGCCTTCGGGGAGCGGAAGTTCATCTCCGGGAACTCGTCCGCGAGCATGATGAGCGAGTTCCCGAGCTCCAGCTCGGCATGGCCGATCCTGCCCTCGGGCGCCGGCATCCTCATGCGCTCCGTCGCGCCGAGCACGGAGACGTAGAAGTCGATCGCCGCCGCGGCTCCGTCGACGCAGAGGTACGGGGTGACGCGCGGGTATCCCTCGGGGATGGGCTGGACGGTCACGGGGCTGCCGCCTTTCCGGACAGTGGCGATCACCGCCGACCGCCGCGTGCGACCACTGATATCCCGAACCCGCGGGCCCCGCTCCGACGCCGCGCGGCGGCCCGGCGCCGAATTGCCCTGAAGGGGCGACCGCGCCCTTGTCGCACGCGCCCCTCGACGTGGCCGCCGACTCCCCGCACGCGCCCGCTCGGCACCCGTCACCGTACCGACGCCATCAATGACACCGTAAAGAGGTCGCCATGACGCCAAAGATGCGCCATGATGGCACCACGAGCGGCGCACGCTCGGTCGAGGACGTCATCGATGGGGGCGGATCATGGACACAGCACGGAACCGGGAGCGGGCGGCGCCCGGCGCCTTCACCGCATTCGCCCGCTTCGTGCTCTGCGGCGGTGGGGTGGGGATCGCCGCAGGTCTCGCGGTCGCGGCCCTCGGCCACTGGATGCCCTGGGCCCTCGCCAACGCCCTGGTCACCGTGGTCTCCACGCTCCTCTCCACCGAGCTGCACGCCCGCTTCACCTTCGGCGCGGGCGGTCGCGCCACCTGGCGCCAGCACATGCAGTCGGCCGGGTCCGCGGCGGCCGGATACGTGGTGACCTGCCTCGCGATGCTCGCGCTGCGGCTCCTGGTGGAAACGCCCGGCGCGCTGCTCGAACAGGCCGTCTACCTGTCGGCCGCCGCCCTCACCGGTGTCGCCCGGTTCGTGGTGCTGCGCCTCGTCGTCTTCGCCCGCAACCGCTCGCGGGCAGCCGCCACCGCCCGTACCACCGGCCCCCTGCCCGCCACCGTGGCCCGCACCTCGGCCCCGGCCGACCCGGCCGCCCTCTGCCGCGCCGCCTGACCCTCCGCCGGCTCGCGCCCCGCGGGTCCTCACCCTCTCGCGTCTGCGCGGACGTGCCACCCCGTAGAGTGGGGGCGGGCGCGGCGTGATCACGAGGAGTATCTGTGACCGCGGTCGGCCTTGAGCACACCACCGTCCCCGCCGACACCGGCGAGGTGACCCTGCTGATAGCCCGCCGGGTGGAGCCCGGCCACGAAGCCTCCTTCGAGCAGTGGGCGAAGGGCATCCTCGACACGGCGGCCACCTTCCCCGGCCACCTCGGGTACGGGCTCTTCCGCTCCTCCGGCGGCGACGCCCCCTGGTTCCTCGTGCACCGGTTCCGGAACGCGGAGGCCTGCCGGACCTGGCAGGAGTCCCCCGAGCGGGCCGCCTGGTTCGCCGACTGCCAGGGCCACCACCACACCGAGATCGCCCGGCGCGAGCTCACCGGGATGGAGACCTGGTTCGCCAAGCCGGGCTCGACCCGGCCCGCGCCGCCCCGCTGGAAGATGGCGATCAGCGCGACGCTCGCGATCTACCCGATCTCCGTGCTCGGCACCCTCTTCCTCACACCGCACCTCACCGCGCTCCCCGTGCTGCTCAGCAGCGCCGTCGTCGCCTGCGTCTTCAACGTGCTCATGACGTACGTGGCCATGCCCGCCGTGAGCCGGGCCCTGCGCGGCTGGCTCACCCCGTAGCGCTCGCCCCGGGGCACGGCGGAGACAGGGCCCGCGACAGGACATGGCCCGCCACCTGAGGTATGCCTTTTTCATGGATCTCCGCCGGCGAGCCCTCGTCCCCCGCGCCTCGCGGGCCCGCGGGCGGCTGCTCCTCGCCGCGCCCTTCGCGCTGATCGCGGCGGTCACGGTGGTGGACATCCTGTCGCCGCCCGACGTCCACCTGGGGCCGTTCCTGATCGCCGCGCCGGCGGTGACCGCCTCGTTCGCGGGCCCGCGGATGACGGCCTTCGTGGGTGCGGTCGCCGTCGTCGCCCAGTCGGTGGTTGCCGTCGCGCGCACCAGCATCACGGACCTCAACCACACGTACCAGATCGTCGCACTGGTCCTGATCTCCGTGATCGTGACCTTCTTCGCCCACCTGCGCGAGCGGGACGAGGACAGGGTGACCCGGCTGCGCTCCATCGCCCAGGCCGCCCAGAGCGTCGTGCTGCGCCCCCTCCCCCACCGGGCCGGGCCGCTGCACATCGCCTCGGTCTATCTGGCGGCCGAGGAGGAGGCACAGATGGGCGGCGACCTGTACGCGGCGGCCCGCACGGCGTCCGGGACCAGGCTGCTGATCGGCGACGCCCGGGGCAAGGGCCTCGACGCGATCAGCGAGGCCTCGCTCGTCCTGGGCGCCTTCCGGGTCACGGCCCACCGCGAACAGGAGCTCCCGGAGCTCATCGGCCACCTGGAGGAGGGCGTCGGCACGACGGAGGAGACCGACGGCCCGGCCGCGACGGAAGCCGGCACCGAGGACACGGCCGAGGCCTTCGTGACCGCCCTCGTCCTCGACATCCCGGACCACGAGCCGGTGGTACGCCTCGTGAACTGCGGGCACCCGCCGCCGCTGCTCCTGCGGCACGGACAGGTCGTCCCCCTCGACGCCGCCGACGCGAGCCCGCCCCTGGGCCTCGCGGACGTCCTCGCCCCGGACGTCACGGTGGAGACCTTCCCCTTCGAGGTCGGCGACGTGCTCCTGCTGTACACGGACGGAGTCGTCGAGGCCCGCGACCACACCCGCGCCTTCTACCCCCTGGCCGAGCGGCTCACCACCTGGGCCGGGGCCGACCCCCAGACCCTCCTCGACCACCTGCGTGCCGACCTCCAGGCCTACGCGGGCGGCCACCTCGGCGACGACGCGGCCCTCGTCGCGGTCGAACGGCTGGCGCCGAACCCGTAGCGGGTCGATCAGTCCTCCAGCGGGCGGGTGGCCGGGCCCTGGAGGACGGTGCCGTCGGCGGCGAAGCGGGAGCCGTGGCAGGGGCACTCCCAGGTCTGCTCGGCCTCGTCGAAGCCCAGTTCGCAGCCCATGTGGGTGCAGCGGCGGCCGGTACGCAGGCCCGTGAGGTAATGCCGGGCCACGGTCGTCTGGCGGCGGACGACGCCGGGGAGATCGCGGGCGGGCAGCCGGCGGCGCGGGTCGAGGAGTTCCGTCCAGGCCGGGCGCGGGGCGCCGGTCAGGTGCGCGGTGAGCAGGCGGCCCGCCGCGACGCCGTTGGTGAGGCCCCAGCCGCCGAAGCCGGTGGCGAGGTACACGTGCTGGGTGTCGGGGTGCTCGTGGCCGACGCAGGGCAGGCCGTCGGCGGTGTGGACGTCCTGGGCCGCCCACCGGTGGACCTCCTGGGCGTCGGCGAAGCCCGGCAGGCGCTCGCGCGCCCAGGCCTCCAGGCGCGCGTACCTTTCGCGCACTCCCCCGCTGCCGGGCACGAACGCCTCTCCCGCGACGATCAGGAGCCGCCGGCCCTCGCCGAGCGGGGCGGTCCGCACCGAGCGGATGCCCTGTTCGAGCGTCAGGTACATGCCGTGCGGAGCCCGGTGCTCCTCGACGGGCGCGGCGACGACCAGTTCGCGGCGCACGGACAGCCGCATCAGGACGGTGGAGTGGCAGCGGAGCGGGAAGTGGGTGGCGAGCACGACGTCCCGGGCGTGGACCGTACCGCCGCCCTCGACGCCGAGGCGGCACTCGGCGCCCTCCCGCAGGCCCGTGACCCGGGTGCCCTCGTGGACGCGGCCGCCGAGCGCGATCACGTCGGCCGCCGCGGCGAGCAGGAAACGACGCGGGTGGAACTGGACCTGGTCCTCGACCCGTACCGCTGCCACGACGGGGTACGGAAGGTCGGTGGCGGTCACGGCCGTGGCCCGCAGACCCGCCGCGGCGGCGGCCGCCGCCTCCGCCCGGATCGCCCCGGCGCCCGCCTCGTCCAGGGTGTACGTGTACGCCGGCCGGCGCTCGATCTCCGCGTCCACGCCCAGCTCCCCGCAGAAGCGCACCACCTGCCGCAGGGCGTCCTCCTGGGCCTCGGCGTACAGGGCGGCCGCCTCCGCTCCCTGGCTGCCGCGCAGACGCTCGTAACAGAGCCCGTGCAGGGAGGTCAGCTTGCCGGTGGTGTGTCCGGTGACCCCGGTGGCGATCCGGCCCGCTTCGAGAACCACGACCTCCCGCCCGGCGCGGGTCAGCTCACGGGCGGTCCACAGTCCTGCGATCCCCGCCCCGACGACGACCACGTCCGCGGAGAGATCGCCCTCCAGGGGCGGCAGGGGGTCGGCGGGCGGTGCCGATTCCATCCAGTACGAGCTTCCGCGCATGATCGTTCCTCCCGGCGGGCGGACGGGCCTGTCGGGCGACTACCCGGAGCCGCCGCGCGCAGTCACGGGCAGCCGGGGCGGAACCGGTGGAGGGAGCGATCCGGCCGGGGGCTCACAAGGCGTCCGCCGCGGTGCGGAGGTCGGCCACCAGACCCGCGTACATCTCCTCCCGGTCCCGGGCCCGCAGGACGGCCGACGGGTGGACGGTCGCGAGGACCCGGGTGCCGTTCCCGGCGTCCGGCAGCGGCCTCGGCACACCCCGGTCGGTGCCGACGCGGAACGACGGGCCGAGCAGGGCGCGGCCCGCGGTGGCCCCCAGAGTGACCACCAACTCGGGTGCCACGAGACGGAGTTCCGCCATCAGCCAGGGCCGGCAGGCGAGGGTCTCGCGGAGGCTCGGAGCCTTGTGGATGCGGCGTTTCCGGGTCTCGTCGCGGGTGAACTTGAAGTGCTTGACCGCGTTCGTGACGTACAGGTCCTCCTCGGCGATCCCCGCCTCCTCCAGGGCCCGGTGCAGGAGGCGTCCGGCGGGCCCCACGAAGGGCACGCCCTCGCGGTCCTCCTGGTCTCCGGGCTGCTCGCCGACCAGCATCAGCCGCGCACCGGCCTCGCCCCGGCCGAAGACGGTCCCGGTCGCGTCGCGGTGGAGCGGGCAGCCCCGGCACTCCGCCGCCGCCCTCCGGTGCGCCGGCAGCCCTCCGCGGCTCGGCAGGTAGGGCGTGGCGTCGTACGCCTCGGGGGCGGCCTTCCCCTCGCCGGTACCGGCCATCGCGCACCTCCCGGCAGCGGACGGGCCCGGCGGGTCCACGCGTGCGCGTGTGCCGGTGCGCGCCGCTGACGCGCGGGCGTCTGCCCGGGAGGCCCTGGCCCGAAACGCCCTTCACCGCGGCAACGGAATGCGCGACGGTGGAAGGGGGGCGGAGCCCGCCGAGCCCCTGGCATGGGTGGCCCGAGGGCGGGTAGTAGCGCGCCGAGGCGAGGAGCCCGCGATGAGAATCCTGACGATGGGTGTCGAGGAAGAGTTCGTGCTGGTCGACCGTCGGACACGGGCCCCCGTGAACCGGGCCCCCGACGTCATCCGGCGGGCGGTCCTCGAGCTCGGCGAGCAGGTACAGACCGAGTTCTTCAACGCGCAGGTCGAGATCTGCACCCGGGCCACGGCCGACCGCCAGGACCTGCGCGCCGAGCTGGCCCGGCTCCGCGCCGCGGTGGGCAGGGCAGCCCGTGAGGTGCGCTGCATGCCGGTCGCCTGCGGCACCCCCGTACTGCCGCCGGAGGAGGCGCTGACCGTGACGGACACGGAGCGCTACCGGCTGATGGCCCGGCATTTCGCCTCCCTGGTCACCCACGCGGACGGACGCGCGCGCGACGACGGGCTCGTCTGCGGATGCCACGTCCACGTTGGAACCCTCGACCGCGAGCGCGCCCTCGCGCTCGCCCAGCACATGCGGCCGTGGCTGCCCGTGCTCCAGGCGCTGGCCGGGAACTCGCCCTACGCCCGGCGGCACGACACCGGCCACCAGAGCTGGCGGGCCGTCGAGCACGCCCGCTGGCCGACCGTCGGCCCCACCCCGGTCCTCGACGAGGCCCAGTACCTCGCCCATGTCGCCCGCCTGGTCCGCGAGGGCACGCTGCTCGACAACCGGATGGTGTACTGGCACGCCCGGCCCTCGGAGCACGTACCGACCCTGGAGATCAGGGTCGCCGACGCCAACGCGGACCTCGACACCGTGGTCCTCCTTGCCCTCCTCGTGCGCGGGCTCGCCGCCACCCTGCTGCCCCGCGTCGAGGCCTCGGTCCCCGCGCCCCGGATCCCCTCCCCCCGGCTGCTCCGGGCCCACCGGCTCGCCGCCGCCCAGGGCATCACGGGCCTCGGCCTGGACCCGGTCGACGGCCGGGAGCGGCCCGCCCTGGTGCTCCTGGACGAGCTGGTCGCCCTCGCACGGCCGGGGCTCGACGCGACCGGCGACACCGACTGGGTGCGCGAGCAGACGGGGCGGATCCGCGCGGACGGCGGCGGCGCCGCCCGTCAGCGTGCGGTCTTCCGCCGGCACGGCCGGTTCAGCGCGGTCGTCGACGCCCTCGCCGCCACCACGGCGAGGAGCTGATCCCCATGGCCTTCACCGCCTCGCTCCCCCAGGACACCGACCTGGGGAGCGCGGGCGTCGTCCGGGTGTGCCGGCTCCCCGGGGTGTACGCGCCCCAGGCCGACACCCGGCTCCTGATGGCGCAGTTGCGGCGCGAGGAGTTGTGGCCCGGGGTGCGCTCGCTCGACCTGTGCACGGGCACGGGCGTCCTCGCCGTCCTCGCCGCGCTGCGCGGCGCGCGGGCCACCGCCGTCGACATCTCGCGCGCCGCGATCGCCGCCTCCCGGCTCAACGCCCTGCTGCACGGCTGCCGGATCCGGGCGCTCCGCGGCGACCTGGACGCGCCCGTGGCACGCGAACGCTTCGACCTCGTCACCGTGAACCCGCCCTACGTGCCCAGCGACGACGCGGAGGCACCCGCTCGCGGTGCGCGGCGGAGCTGGGACGCCGGTCCCGACGGCCGTCTGCTCCTCGACCGCGTCTGCGCACGGGCCCCGGGCCTGCTGACGCCGTCCGGGGTACTGCTCCTCGTCCAGTCCTCGCTCTCCGGGGTCGCCGACACGCTGGACGCGCTCGCGGGCGGCGGGCTGCGGGCCCGTGTCGTCCGGCGGCGCACCGAGCCCTTCGGCCCCGTGATGTCGGCCCGGGCGGACTGGTTCGCGGCACGCGGGCTGATCCCTCCGGGCACGCGCACCGAGGAACTGGTCGTGATCCGCGCGTGCCGGGCGTGATCCGTGCGTGCCTGCCCTGAACCCTTCGTGCTTGCCGTGAACCGTTCGTGCCGGCCGTGATTCGGGGCCGGGGCGGCGGGGCAGTCGCGCGGTACCGGCGCAGTCCGATGCGATGGGTGGTGTGTGATGTCTGCTTCCCCGTACGAGAGCACCCCGCGGGTGCGGCCCCCCGAGGCCGGTGAACCGGACGGCCCGTGGGACACCCGGTCCCGGACGCCCGTGACCCGGCTCCGGCCGCTCCCCGAAGGTCCGCTGCTCGTCGAGGGGCCCGCGGAGATCGTCATGCCCGACGGCTCGGTCATCCGCTGCGAGCGGCCCGTGATGGCCCTGTGCACCTGCCGGCGGAGCCTGCGGGCACCGTTCTGCGACACGAGCCACCGACCGCGGCTGCGGCTCCGCACCGGCCCGGCGAAGACGAGAGCGAAGCCGCCGGCCGCGGAGGACGCCGCGCCGAGCGGTCCTGCCGAGGAGGCGGATACGTCATGACGACGCTGCTGCGCACCGAGCCCGCGACGCGGCCCGAGGCACCCGAGGCCCGCGGCGAGGTCTCCCACGCGGTACGGAGCCGGCTGCTCGGCGGCGGCCCCGCCCAGCTGCCCCGCGCCGCCGACGTGGCGCGCTGCTCCCCGTACGGGGAGGATCTCCAGCTCGCCCTGCACCTCTGCTACGAGCTCCACTACCGGGGCTTCGCCGACGTCCCCGACACCCTGGAATGGGACCCCGACCTGCTGAGGATCCGGGCCCTCCTGGAGCACCGCTTCGAGAGCGCGCTGCGCCACGACTGCCGTCACCTCCCCGGCGTGGACGAGGCGCTGGCGCAGCTGCTCGTGGAACCGACGGAGGGCACCGGCGTCTCGCACTTCCTGATGTCCTCGGGCGAGCTGTGGCACCTGCGCGAGTACGCCGCGCTGCGTTCCGTGCACCAGCTGCGCGAGGCCGACGCGCACCTGTGGGTGGTCCCCCGGCTGCGCGGCCGCGCCAAGGCGGCGATGGTGGCCGTCGAGTACGACGAGTACGGCTGCGGGCGGGCGGAACGGATGCACTCCCGGCTCTACGCGGACCTCATGACCGATCTGGGTCTCGACCCGTCGTACGGGCGGTACGTGGACGTCGCCGGGGCCGAACTCCTGGCGGCCTCGAACCTGATGTCGCTGTTCGGCCTGCACCGGAGGCTGCGCGGGGCGCTCGTGGGTCACTTCGCCGTCCTGGAGACGACCTCGTCACCCGCCGCCTCCCGCATCGCCTCCGCGATGCGCAGGACCGGGGCCGGACCGGCGGCGGAGCGCTACTACGACGAGCACGTGGAGGCCGACGCCGTGCACGAGCAGGTGGTGCGCCGGGACGTTGTGGCCGGGCTCCTCGACGACGAGCCGGAACTCGCCCACGACGTGGCCTTCGGCATCGCGGCGACCGGCCTCGTGGAGGACCGGCTCGGCAGCCACGTGGTGGACGCCTGGACCCGGGGCGAGAGCGCCCTGCGGGCTCCTTCGGACGGCGGTGCGTTCCTGCCGGTGGCGCCCTCGTCGCCGGCCGGCTACGGAGACTGAGACCCGGACGGCCGTCGGGCCGCCGAGGACATCGCCGGGCCCGAGAACCTGCCCGACCCACGCGGCGACCGTCTCCACCCGAGCCGGCGCAGCCACGTCCACCGACGCCACCAGGGCCCGTCCGCGCGCCGGCGCGCGTGGATCACGAACAGGCCTTCCACGAAGGTTCCGGGAGCCAGGCCCGCGCGCGGAAGCTGAGGGGCGTGCCGGGCACGCCTGCCGGGGGTCATCGGGGTCCTCTCGGCCGGGTGGGTGTACGAGGCATCTGCCCGGTCCGGTGACGGACAACCCTCGGCGGAGGGGGCGCGGCGGCCGGTCAGGTGGCCGCGTCGAGGAGGTGGGCCCCGTTGTTGCGGACGTTGTTGACGGCACTGGAGACGGGCCGGGTGCTGAGCCTGCCGTCCGCGGGCCGGGTGAGCAGGGCGCGGAGGTCATCGGTGTCCTGGTGGTGGGGGTCGAGCCAGGCGTCGTAGTGGTCCGGGCTGAGGGCGAGCGGCATCCGCGGGTGGACGCGGCCCGCCTCGTCGGTGGCCTCGGTGGTGATGATCGTGCAGGTCGTCAGCCAGGCGTCGGGGTCGTCGTCGCTCTTGACGTCGGGGTTGCGCCAGTACTCGTACAGACCGGCCATGGCCATGACCTGGTCGTCGGAGGGGTGGATGAAGTAGGGCTGCTTGCGGGTCTTTCCCGTCGCCTCGTCCTTCACCTGCTCCCATTCGTAGAAGCCGTCCGCGGGCAGGAGACAGCGGCGCTTGGCGAAAGCCCGCCGGTAGGCGGGCTTCTCGTGGACGGTCTCGACCCGGGCGTTGATCATCCGGGCGCCCACCTTGGGGTCCTTCGCCCAGGACGGCACCAGACCCCAACGCAGCGCCCGCAGCTCACGGCGTACCTCGTCGCCGTCGTCCCGCCCGGCTCGTTCGAGAACCGCGTAGACCTCGTCGGTCGGTGCCACGTTCCAGCTGGGCGCGAGCGTCTCGGCGGGGCGCCAGTCGGTGACCTGGAAGAGACGGGTCAGGTCCTCAGGACCGCGAGTCGAGGTGTAACGGCCGCACATGGCAACCACTCTGCCACGGTCCTGCGGCCGAACACGTCAGGTGGTGAGGAGCCGGTTGAAGAACGAGCGGTACTGGCGCAGGGCCATGCGCAGGCTCTCCGTGTCGACGTCCTCGCCCTCGCTCCACTGGCCTTCCAGGTCCTTCTTGCGGTCGGCGAAGGTGTCGGCCAGCTTGCGGATCACGTCGGTGACGAGCGCGTCGGCATCGTGGACCGCCTCGCGGGGGTCGTCGACGAACCGGCTCTGGATCTCGCGCCAGCTGGTACGGAAGGTCTCCTCGTCGTCGGCGTCCAGCAGGCGCGGGGACTCCTCCTCGGCACCGGCCCCTTCGGCCCGCTCGGTGTCGGCGCCGGTGTCACGGGCCGTGTCCGTGTCGGTGCGGGTGTCGGCGCGGGTGTCGGTGTCGGTGCGGGCGTCCGTGTCAGTGCGGGTGTCCGTGTCGGTGCCGACGTCGCGGGTGTCGCTGTCGGTGCCGCGGGTGCCGATGCCGAGGCCGCCGCGGGCGTCCGTGTCGGTGCCGACATCGCGGGTGTCGCTGTCGGTGCCGCGGGTGCCGATGCCGAGGCCGCCGCGGGTGTCGGTGCCGGCGCCGGCACCCGCCTCCGCGTCCACGTCCGCCCCTGCCCCGCTCCTGGTCTCCGTACCGGCGTCCGTACCCCTGCCCGTGTCCGCTTCCGCCGCCGAACCGGTGTCCCGGTCGCCGCCGTCGATCGCGGTGCTCTCACCGGGGTACATCGGCGGCGCGTCAGACCCGCCGCCGGCCTGCTCCGGCCTGTCGTACTCATCGTGCTCACGCATGTCACGCCCTCCTCGTCAGGTCCGGTCGGGACGCGGCGCGTCGCCGTCGGAGAGAAGTTCGTCGAAGAGGGCCCGGTAGTGCACCATCGCTCCCCTCAACTGCTCGGTGGTGGCCTGCTGGGAAGAGCTGAGGGTGTTGATCTCGTGCGCCGCCCGGTAGTGCTCAAGGGTGCGGCCGTGCTCGACCGAGAGGTCCCGCGTCCGCTGCTCGAAGCCCTCCGTGGGATAGCCGCGCTCGTGCATCAGCGAGCTCACCAGACTGTCCGCGTCGTGCACCGCGCCCTCGGGGCGGTCCACGAACTCTTCCTGGACCCCGCGCCACCGCTCGGCGTAGCGCTCCCGCGCCCCGCTCGACAGCGGCTTGATGTCCAGCGCCTCGTGGCGCTCCTCACGGGCGCCGAGGTCGTACTCGGCGGCCCTGCGGCTTCCCGCGTCCTCGACCGTACGGTCGTACTCGGGTCCGAACCGCTCGCGCAGCCGGCGCCGGCGCCTTCTGTCCAGCGCGATGGCCAGCACGATCACCGCGAGCACCACCACGACGGGTATGACGATGGCGAGAATCGTTCCTGTCGACATCGGCCTCGCTCCCTTGGTTCTCCTCCCCGTGGCCCCCGTGTCCACGGCGGCTGCCCAGCGGCATCGGCCTGAAACGGCCGTACCCGCGCGGGGTGCGCGGGTACGGGTGCGGCGGGCGGGTCAGTGGGCGGCCGCGCCGAACTCCGCGTGCTGGGTCCTGAGGGCGAAGTCGGGCTCTCCTGTCCGCGGAGCGTCGAGGGAGCGCCGCTGCGCCTCGGCACGGGCCTCGCTCATCAGCGCCTTGAACTCGTCGTCCGTGAGCGCCAGTCGGTCGTATCCCGTCCGACTCGGTTCGCCGCCCTGGGCCCTCCCGCGCATCGGGGGCCTCCTCCGTGCTGTCTCTGTGTCGGCCCGGCGACTACCCGCTCGGGCGGCGCTCAGACGTCCTGAAGCGCGTGAGGGCGTCGATACGGGGTAGCCGCTGACGTCGAGGGACCCACCCGGACGGGGGCAGTACGAGGAGGACACCATGAGCATGGTGCAGGAGACGATCAGGGTGGACGCCCCGCTGCGCATGGTCTACAACCAGTGGACGCAGTTCGAGGAGTTCCCCCGTTTCATGGACGGCGTGGAGCAGGTGCAGCAGCTCGACGACCGCCTCTGTCACTGGCGCGCCCGGGTCGCGGGCGTCTCCCGGGAGTTCGACACGGAGATCGTCGACCAGCTTCCCGACGAGCGGATCTCCTGGCGCACGGTCGGCGGGAGCGAGGTGCGGCAGAAGGGTGTCGTCACCTTCCAGCGCCTCGACGACACGCACACCCGGGTGAGCCTCGCGCTGGACGTGGAGCCCCAGGGCGTGGTCGAGAAGACCGGTGACGCCCTCGGCTTCCTGGAGAGCCGGGTCCAGGGCGATCTGCAGCGGTTCAAGGACTTCATCGAGGACCGCGACGACGCGACGGGCGGCTGGCGCGGCCGGCTGCGTCCCGCCGACAGCACGGGCGAGGGCCCGAGGGCGGGCACGGACACGGGCATGGACATGAGCGGGAGCGCCGGTGATGCCGCCCGGCGCGAGCCCGAGCGGCCCGGCCCCTACCCCGGCCCGATGCCCAGCGACCCCGACGAGGAGCCGCGCGTCTGAACGGGCGCGGGCGGCCGCCTCGTACCACCGGAGCTCGTACCACCGGAGTTCGTACCACCGGCGCGGGCGATCAGGACGCGGGCGATCAGGAATCGTCGGGGACGTGGATGTCCAGGACGCAGATGTCGTCGCGGTTCCCCGTCCGCTGCGCGGCCAGGGTGCGGGCCGGCATGTCGCTCACGCCCTCCCGGAGGAGCCGGCCGGCGGTCTCGGCGAGCCGTCCGAGGCCTGTCTCGATGTCCTCGCCCGGCTCCTCCACGAGGCCGTCCGTGTAGAACAGCAGGTGGTCACCGGGCAGCAGGTCGAGCGTCTCCTGGCCGTACTGGCTGTCGAAGGCGGCGCCGAGCAGGCAGCCCTCGGGCTGTGGCAGGTAGCTCGCCGTACCACCGCGCAGGAGCAGCGGCGGCAGATGTCCGGCGCGCACCCAGGTGAGGCGGCGGTCCCAGGGCTGGTAGCGCCCCATGACCATGGTGGCGGTGGCGCCCTCGCGTTCCGTCGCCGTGTGCAGCAGAAGCGTGTTGAGCCTGCCGAGCACGTCGGGGAGGGCGGATCCGGTGACCGTCATGCCCTTGGTGTAGAACCGCAGCTGCGCCATGGTGCCGACGGCCGTGAGCCCGTGGCCGGCCACGTCTCCGACGACGAACAGGGCGCTCTTGTCGGGGAGTTCGATCGCGGAGTACCAGTCGCCGCCGACGTTCACGCCGGTGTCGGCCGGGACGTACGCGACGTCGACGCACAGCCCGGCGAGTTCGAGCGACTGCTCGGGGATCGGCAGCAGCGTGTCCTTGAGCCGGGCGCCCAGCGCGCGTTCGGCCTTGAGCATGCCGCGCTGGACGAGGTTGGCACGCTCGCTCTCGACGAGGGCGAGTTCGACGTCGCGCAGGGCGGTGAGGTCCTGGAAGAAGCCGTGCACCTCGACGGGGGCGCCGTCCGCGTCGGTACGGGCCTCCGCGACGAGCCGCAGGTGGCGCAATCCCTTCCGCGTGGGGACGCGGAACGGTTCGTCGACGGCCCGACCGTCGCCGAGCAGTCGCTCGACGGCGGAGGCGATCCTCGGCACGTCGTCGGCCACCAGATGCCCGGGCAGGTCCTCCATCCGGATCGGGCCCAGCGCGGGGTCGCGGTCGAAGACGGCGTACACCTGGTCGGACCAGGTGATCGCGTCCGTGACGAGGTTCCAGCCCAGCCAGCCGAGGTTGCCAAGGCGTTGCAGTTCGGCGAGCCTGCGGGTCTCGCGCTCGCTGGTGTCGTGGCGGATCCACGACACGACGAGTCCCAGCCGGGACGCCTGGACCGAGTACACCGACTGCCGGGGTACTCCCGCGGTCACCTCGTCATAGGTGAAGGGATCGCTCTCGTACACCGTCCCGGTGGTCAGCGTCTCCCGGTACCCGTCCCAGACGGGGGTGCCCGCCACGGTGGGGTACGTCTCCAGAATGCGCCGGCCGACCAGCTCCCTGCCGCGCCGGCCGGACACGTCGACGGACTCGGGGGCCGCCGCGTCGATGCGGTAGTCCTCCACCTCGCCCGACTCCGACCGCAGCGGGGTGAGCAGGACCATCGCTCCGGGCAGGATGTCGAAGATCGTCTGGACGGCCTCGACGTCCCCTTGGAGCGGGCCGGGTCCGTGGCGGTCCCGGTCCTCCCGGAGGACGACCCCGCAGAGCCGGACGACCCGCCGCAGCAGGGTGCGGGTGTGCGGGTCGAAGGCACCCGTCCGGGTGCGGAAGAAGCCCACGACCGTCGTCGTCGGCGGGCTTCCGGGAACGGGGAGCCAGGCGCGTGAGGGCCATCGCTCGGGCGGATCTCCGATCAGGAGGTACTCGACGGCGTCCGCCTCCGGGTCTTCGAGCCAGACCCCCTCGCGGGCGGTGGTCGCCTCCAGGGCCGCGACGCCGCTGAGCGGCGGGATGTGGCTCCACTGCTCGGCGAGCTCCGTGTCGACGCCCGCGTGCCCCGCCAGCTGCAGGCTGCCGGTGGCCGCCGACCGGTAGATCATGACGGCGTCCACGTCCTCCGTGTCGCCGAGGACCGCCAGCAGGAGGTCCGCCACGTCGTCCGCGGTACGGGCGTCGGCGAGGCCCTCGGCGAGCCGCGCCAGGAGCACCCTGGAGCCGCCCGGCCGTCGCTCGTCGAGGACGTCGCCGACCGGACGGAAGGACGAGGGCGCCGGCGGCGGCGCGTCCTGCTCGGCCTCCCCGCCCGGCGGCGTCGGCGGCGGGGAACGCGGGACGATCCGGCTCAGGACGATCCAGCACTCCTCCAGGAGGGTCCCCCGCCGCTGCTCGGCCCGGTCGAGCAGCAGCTGGTGCGCGGCGTCCGCCGACACGCCGGCCTGGGCCATCAGCACGCCCTTGGCCCGCTCCACGACGGCCTCCATCGAGGTCACGGCCTCCAGGTCGGCGACCTCGGCACGGAGCCTCGTCACGACCTTGGCCAGCGCCAGGACCTCGGGGGCCGTGCCGCTGCCGGTGTCGGGAAGGGCGGGGTCTCCCTCCATACGATTGAGCATCCCACGCCGGGGCCACGCCCGGCCTGTCCACGTCTTTCCACGCCTGTCCACCGGCGGGCCTCCCACGCCGGAGCCGCGCCCGGCGAGCCTCTCCGTCCTGATACCGGCATGCGGCAGCGGGCGCGGCGTGCGTGCCG